>JAYUAM010000509.1:0-1607 GCA_043741295.1 Acidimicrobiia bacterium | reverse complement strand
GGTACCACGCCACGGCCACGGGAAGCACCGCCGTCTGCTGGCGCACGGAGAACGCGAACACGGCGGCGACGACGACGCCGGCTTCGGTGATCGCGCGCGGCGCCCATCGCCCGCCCGACCCGGTGGCCGGACCGGACCGAGCGAGGAGCCGCACGGCGCAGGCGAGCGCAACCGCTGACCCGGCGAACGCGTAGATGTCGACGAGGAACGTCGCCGACGAGCCGACGAATCCGCCGAACCCGGCGACGGCGGCGATGACGAGCAGGCGGCGCCGGGGCGGGAGCAAGCGACTGAGGTCGCGGGTCGCACAGAGCGCCAGCATGCCGAACAGGCAGGTGAGCACAGCCAGCTGCACGGGCCCGAAGCCGAACACATCGATCCAGGGGATGACGGGCACGAGCACGCCGAGGAGGTTGATGTCGTTCCAGCCGACACCCTGAAGAGTGCCGGTCTCGTGGAAGACCTGCACGATCCGCTGGTAGGCCCAGGCGTCGCCGGCCGGGATGCGCAGCACGCCGAGCGACGAACGCCACAGGAACGGGAGCAGGGGCGCGCCGAGGACGAGCGACCATTCGGCGAGGCGTCGACCCTTGACCCGCGTAGCATCCCCGGCAACGGCCGGTCTGGCCTGCCCGACGCTCATCTCCTGTCTCCATCCTCGGCGGGGGCCCTTCGTCCCATCGCCTCCAGATCGAGCCTATGGGGCCGGGGCCCCTGCCGTGTCCTCGCCTGAGGGGCGAGCACCCTGTGCACGGGCCGGGTCATAGACTGGTTTGGCACGGATCAACGACGGAACGGCGCGAAGCGATGACCAACTCTCACTGCGCCCCGTGCCTGCCGGTCCCCGACGGCCGTGGGCCGTCGAAGCGCGTGGGGCGGTCGTGAAGCTCGCCCGCCAGCAGGAGTTCGTCGTTACGGACCTTGCCCGCGAGGACGGCAGTGCGGCGTGGCGATCGCTGTGCCAGCTGTTCATCAGCGCCTACGTCATCATGGCGTTTGCCGTCGTCAAGGCGCTGCCGAGCAAGTTCAACTATCCCGTCATCCTCCTCGGCCTCGCCTGCCTCCTCGTCGCCCCGCGCGACCCGCTGCGCCGAATGCCGGTGAACGGGTTCCTCGTACTGCTCCTCGTGTGGACGACGGCCAGCTACAGCTGGTCGTACTACCCGCCGTTGACGAAGACAGTGCTGCGGTCGGAGATCCCGTTCTCCGTGGCTGCGGTCGGTCTGGCGTCGGTGCTGCCGCTCGCCCTCTTCGTGCGGGCGTTGCTCCGAGGCATGTACTTCGGACTGGGCATCACCGCGCTGGCCATCGCCACACGGGGGTCGGCACGCGCCCACTTCAACGACGGTGTCGCCTACCTCGCCGGTTGGCACGGCCTGTTCGAGCACAAGAACACGATGACGGCGTTCCTCGTGATGGTCGCCGCGGCGGTGCTCTCGTTCGAGCATCGTCCCCGCGTCCGGCGCTGGTCGCAGGTCCTCATCGTCGTTCTCGTGCTCGGCGCGAAGTCGTCGACCGGGCTTTCGGCGCTGCTGGCGTTGTACTGCTGCCGGTTCTGGCTCGTTCGCTACACGCGAGAGGGGGCGATACGGCGGGCGTCCTTCGTC
>JAYUAM010000508.1:0-1607 GCA_043741295.1 Acidimicrobiia bacterium | reverse complement strand
GCTTTCGCGGACGGCGGCCCGCCCGGCCCGGCCTCCCGTGCGGCGCTGGCCGGCGAGCGCGTGGTGGTCGTCATGCGCGTCGAGTGCCCCGGCGATCGACCCGTCCCCTGACGTCACAGCAGGACGGCAGCGAGCTGACGCCACTCGTCGAGCGGGATGGCGCGGTCGGGTCGCAACGCCTGTACGCACACGTGGTCGGCACCGGCGTCGAGGTGCGATTTCACGCGGTCGGCCACCTGCTCGGCGCTGCCCCATGCCACGACGGCATCGACCAGGCGGTCGGACGGGTTGGCCGGGTCGGCCCAGTCGGTGGGGTCGTAGCCGAGGCGGACGAGGTTGTTCGTGTAGTTCGGCGCCCGCAGGTACACGTGCATTGCCAGGCGGGCCGTCGCTCGCGCGGTGGCCGGGTCGGTGTCGAGCACGACCATCTGCTCGGGGGCGAGGAACGGTCCGTCACCCATCGTGGTGCGGGCGTAGGCAGTGTGCTCGGGCGTCGTGAAGTAGGGGTGGGCGCCGTCGGCCTGGGCGGCCGCAGTCTCGAGCATCTTCGGGCCGAGAGCGGCGATGACCCGCCGGGGCTCGATCGTCGGACCGACGGCCATGAACAGCGCTTCGTCCATCGCCGTGAGGTACTGGCGCATGTAGGCGAGCGGCTTGTCGTAGTCGTGCTTGCGGAGGTTGGCTACGAGGTGGCGGTGGCTCACGCCGAGCCCGAGCAGAAACCGCCCGGGGTAGGCCTCGGCCAGCGTCTTCTGGCAGGCGGCGGTCGTCATCGGGTCGCGGGCGTAGACGTTGGCGATCCCCGTGGCGAGGCGAAGCGTCGTCGTGCCGGCCAGGTGTATTGCGGCAGCCACGAAAGGGTCCCGCCCGACCGCCTCGGGTATCCAGAGCGTCGCGAACCCGAGCGCCTCGAGCTCCCGGGCGGCGGCCACCGCCGTCGTGGTCGGGTGGGCGTCGAACACGCCCGTCCAGATGCCGACGCGGCCGATGTCGATGGTTGCGTTCCCCATCGGGCGATCGTAGGCCGGGCGCGACCGGTGGGCATGAACGCTTCGTTCAGCGATGGCCGGTTTGGCAAGTGCCCCGGCGCCTAGCGTTGGGCCATGGGCGCGGAGCTCGGCGGCGACGCCGGTTGGTCTTGTCTCGTCGTTCGGCCGCGGCGGCCCGGATCGGCTCCGGCCGCCCTCGCCGAGCAGGCCCGCTGGCTCGGCATCGCCGGGGTACGGGCCATCCGCCGGTCGTCGCTGGTCTTCCTGCGCGGTGACCTCGACACCGCGACGAAGGCCTCGCTCGTCGACGGCCTCCTCGCCGATCCGTTGCTCCAGGACGCCAGCTGGTCGCGCTCGGTGACCAGTGACCGGGAGGCCGCAGTGGCGCCGGTCACCGTCGTCGAGACGCTGCTCCACCCGGGGGTCACCGATCCGGTTGCGCAGGCCGTGCAACGGGGCGCCGCGCTGGCCGGCGTCACCGCGATCGCGGAGGTGGCCACGGGCACCCGGTTCGAGATCGAGGGTGACCTCGCTCCCGGCGACGTCCGGTTGCTCGTCGCCCGCCTCCTCGCCAACCCGGTCGTCGAGCACGCTGTGGTGGGCGAGATCGTCCCGCCT
>JAYUAM010000507.1:0-1609 GCA_043741295.1 Acidimicrobiia bacterium | reverse complement strand
CGGTGAGGTTCTTCGACAGGGGCGCGACGATCTCGACGAGGCGGCGCACGCTGCCGGTCAGGCTGCCCGTGGCCTCGAGCACCTGACCGGTCTGCCCGACACCCTGGCCGACGGTGCTCGACAGGTCGGCGATGCGACTCGAGACGTCCGACAGCGTCGTGGCCAGCTGGGCGGCCTGGTCGAGGGTGCTCTGGGCGCTGGCCAGCCCCTCGTCGGTGCCGGTGGTGAGACGTCCGGCGAGGGCGACGCCGAGCGCCGTGGCGGCGGCCAGCAGCACGAGCGTCGTGCCGACCAGGAAACGGATTCGGCCGAGCCGGCGGGCGAGCAGGCGGTCGGCGGGAGGTGCACCACGGCGGGCCATCGGGGCACGCTAGGCCAGCACCACGTCCGGACCCGGTCGCGACGACACCCGGCGCGCCCAGAGCGCGACGGACCGCGCCGGCAGTAGTAACGTCCCGGCGTTCTCATTTCGCCGTCCGGCTTCCCGCAGCCGTGACAGCGCGACGGGCCGGCCGCTCCCGCTGCGGCCGGCCCGTCGCCGCGTCCGGGGGTAGTCGAAACGTTCGGCGCGAGATCAGGTCCAGTTGAGGAACTTCTGGCGATTCGGACGAACCTTGACGATGAGGCGCTCCGTGCCGATCGGGTTGGCGTAGAGGTGCCCGACGTACTTCATCGAGAGCTCGTCGATGTGGGCGCGTGCGTCGGGTCCGGCGATCACGTCGACCACCTCGCCGCGCACCTCGGCCCAGTGCATCCAGCTGTCGGCGCTGATGATCGTGATCGTGCAGCGCTTGTCCCGGCGGTAGTTGCGCTCGCGCTGGCGGTCGCGCTCGGTGTTGACGAGCAGGAACTCGTCGTCGCAGTCGACCCAGATCGGTTGGGCCTGCACGTCACCGTCCGGCATCACCGAGGTGATCACCGCGTAGTTCGCGCCCCTGGCGAGGGCCTTGATGTTGGCGTCGAGCATCGTTCGTTCCCTTCGTTGGATTCAGTCCACCACACCCGATTCGACGGCGGGGAACCGATCGTGCGGCGGGCGGCGCAGTAGCGTCGCGCCGATGGGCGGGCCGGCAGACGGGGCGGGCGACTCGACGTCGGAGGCGCCAGCGCCCGGCAGCGACCTGTTCGTGATCGGCGTCGCCGGTGGGACGGGCTCGGGCAAGACGACAGTGGCCGAGCGCCTCGCCGATCTCGTGGGCGACGGCAGCCTGTCGCTCCTGCGGCTCGATTCGTACTACGCCGACTACCCGGAGCTGACCTTCGGGCAGCGGGCGGCGATGAACTACGACCACCCCGACTCGTTCGACTGGCCGCTGCTCCTCGCCCACGTCCACGCGCTGCGTCACGGGCTGGCGGCGCCCGTGCCGGAGTACGACTTCGCCGACTACCGGCGCACCGCGGTGACGACCCGCCTGGCGCCGGTGCGCGTGCTCGTCATCGAGGGCATCCTGGTGCTCTACCCGGTGGAGCTGCGCGAGCTGATGTCGCTGCGGATCTTCGTCGACGCCGATCCCGACGTGCGTTTCATCCGCCGGCTCGAACGTGACATCGCCGAGCGCGGCCGAACGGCCGACAGCGTGATCGACCAGTACCTGGCCACGGTGCGCCC
>JAYUAM010000506.1:0-1609 GCA_043741295.1 Acidimicrobiia bacterium | reverse complement strand
TCGACGGCTTCATCTCCCAGTGCCAGGCGATCCTCGATGCCGACCAGTCGCTCACCGCCACGTTGTCGTCCGTCGTCGCGCCGACGCTCGTGATCGTCGGCAACCAGGACATCCTCACGCCGCGCGGCGACAGCGAGGAGCTCGCCGAACTGATTCCCGGCGCCGAGCTCGTCGTCATCGCCGGGGCGGCGCACGGGCTCATGGTCGAGCACGCCAGCACGTTCAACCGGGTCGTGCTCGACTTCCTGGCCCGCTCCGACCGCGCCCGCCTCGCAGTGGCGTAGCCGACGGGGCTGCCGTGCGCGTTGTCGTGGTCGGTGCCGGGCTCGCCGGTCTGTGCGCGGCCGGCGATCTGCGCGACGCGGGGCACGAGGTCGTGGTGCTCGACAAGGGGACCGGGCCCGGTGGCCGCATGGCGACGCGCCGGATCGGTGGGGCGACGGTGGACCACGGGGCCCAGTTCTTCACGGTGCGTACCGACCGCATCGCCCGCGCCGTCGAGCAGTGGCGCGCCGAAGGCCTCGTGCGCGAGTGGAGTCGCGGCTTCGGCCCGACACCCGACGGCTACCCGCGCTACGCCGTGGTCGGCGGGATGAACGCGCTGGCCAAGCACCTGGCGCATGGCACCGACGTGCGGAGCCGCTCGCTCGCCTTCGCCATCCGACGCGCGCCGACCTCTGCACGCGTGCCGGCGTGGCAGGTGGTGGTCGACTCGGGCGAGGTGCACCCGGCCGACGCCGTGGTCGTCGCCACGCCGGTTCCGCAGGCGCTGGCTCTGACGATCATGGCGGAAGTCACGCTGCCCGATGCACTGCGCACGATCGACTACGACCGCACGCTCGCCCTGCTCGCAGTGCTCGACCGGGCGCCGGCGATCCCGGAACCGGGCGCGGTGCAGAACGGCGACCCGACGTTCTCGATGATCGTCGACAACGTGCGCAAGGGCGTGTCAGCAATCCCGGCGGTCACCGCCCACGCCTCGGCCGAGGTGTCGCTCGCCCGTTGGGACGACGACCGGGCCGCCACGAACCGCGCCCTGCTCGGTGCGCTCGAACCCTGGCTCGGCGGAGCCAGTGTGGTCGACAGTCAGGTGAAGCGCTGGCGCCTGGCGACACCGCAGTCGACGTGGCCCGAGCCGTGCTGGACGGCGCCCGATGCCCCGGGCGCACTCGTGCTCGCCGGCGACGCCTTCGCCGGGCCGCAGGTGGCCGGGCCGAAGATCGAGGCGGCGATCACGTCGGGCTGGGCCGCCGCCGCCGCCGTTCTCGCCCGCGCCGGAATCGCCCGTTCCGGAACCGCCGGCGCATAGCGTGCAGTACGACCGAGCCGATCGACCGAGCCTCGCCCGATGGGCCGCAGGTGAAGCAGGGGAGCAGCCGATGACGACGCCGAACTGGTACCCCGATCCCACCGGTCGTCACCACTTCCGCTACTGGGACGGCGCGGTGTGGTCCGACCACGTCTCGGACAACGGCGTGGCGACGGTGGACCCGGTGATGGCCTCGCCCGGTACGGCCACGACGGCGGCGGCACCGGCGATCGTCGACATCGGGACCGCGCCGGCCGACGTGGCGCGCCAGGTGTCGGGCACCGGCTGGTCGGGCGCGGG
>JAYUAM010000505.1:0-4074 GCA_043741295.1 Acidimicrobiia bacterium | reverse complement strand
CGCAGACGACGAAGGCCACGAGACCCACCCCGATCCGGGCGACACCGAGCAACCCGATGACCGCCGCGCCACCGATGCCGAGAGCTCCGGCGACGACGAGCGCGGCGACCGGAATGTCGGTGCGCAACGGTCGGCCATGCACCTCGTCGAGCGCATGGGCACCGATCCCCACGGCGAGGAAGAACGCAAGCACGGTGGCGACGAGCCGCGTGCGATCGACCGGCGCGACGAGACACGACCCGATGACCACGTAGGACAGATGCCAGAGCGTGTAGGGCGGATGGAGCACCGTCCACCACTCGCGCAGCCGGGGCCATCGCGCCAGACGTTCGGTCGCATAGAAGGCCGGCGCCAGCCCCGTCTCGGCGCCGACGGCGTCGGGCTCCGGCCCGGTCACGAGGCCCGCCGGCCCCACATCACCAGTCCACCACCGAGGCTCATCGCCCGCGTACCGACGTCGACGATGCCCGCGGCGCGCCACGCATCCACCGTCCAGCTGACCGGGTACCGGCGATAGTGCGTCGTGATGCTCGGCCCGAGGAACCGTCCGACCCGGTACCACCCCCGTCCTCCCGTGAGCCATCCCGCCACGGGGAGCACGAGGCGCGTGTACCCGACCCACGCCAGACGCCACCACGGCGCCGTCGGCACGGCGAACTCCATGCTGGCGATCGGCCCGCCGGGCTTCACGACCCGGGCCAGCTCGGCGAGCGTGGCGGCGGGGTCAGCGACGTAGCGCAGCAGGTAGGTGAACGTCAGGGCGTCGAAGCTGGCATCGGTGAACGGCAGTTGCTCGCCCCGGCCGAGCAACAGGGCGACACGACCGTCGAGTCCGCGGCGAGCGACGTTGGCGGCGCCCTCACTCAGCATGTCGTCGCTCACGTCGATGCCGACGACGTGGGCCGCCGTGCGATCGGCGAGCAGGCAGGCGACCCCGGCCGGGCCCGTGGCCACATCGAGGATGGTTCCGGGCATCGGTGCGACGACGTGGTCGACCATCGCCGCTCGCCACCGACCGTTCTGGCCGAGCGACAGGATCGCCGCCAGCCGGTCATAGCGCGGCGGGAGGGGGGCGAACAGTTGGCGGGCGAACTCGTTCGGCTGACGCCGGGATCGGGTGATGTCCATCGGGTCGCTCCGGTCCGGTCGGCTGCGTGGTACCACGAAGTGCCGTGGGGTCGCAGCGTAGGCCGGGCCGGCCCGACGTCAGACCGGCGCCCGGGGTCAGCCCGCTACGCCCGCGGACCGTGAACCGCCGAACCCGATCGGCCGTGTGGGCCGGCTCGTCGGCCGGAACCGGGCGCTCGGCGTCAGGGCAGGACGGTGAACGTCGACGACGTCGATGATCGTGGACCGACACGTCCATGCGACACCGTGAACACGACCGTCACGAAGGGCTTCGACGCTGCGGACGTGTCGAAGACATAGGTGACCGTCGGCGTGCGTCCCATCACGCCGCCCGTAAAGGTCGTCGTCCCATCATCCGACCGGAAGAACCACGTCCAGTTGTACGCGCAGGCCACGCCCGGCGCGCACGCCAGAGCCGAGCCGTCGAACGTGACCGGTTCGCCGACGTGCGGCGTCGACGTGCTCATCACGAACGATGTCGGCGTCGGCGGCGGCGGGGTAGTCGTTGTAGTTGTCGTCAGGGGCGGGGGCGGGGTAGTCGTCGCGGGCGCCGACGACGACGAAGACGAAGAAGACGAAGACGACGAAGACGATGACGCGGCGGGGTCGGCAGTGGACGACGTCGGCGCCGCGGTCGGCGTGGTCGTCGTGGCGGCCGTCGATGGCGAGACACCAGTGGTCGTGGTCGTCGCCGCTGCCGGCCCGGTCGTCGTGGTCGCACCCGAGGTGTCCGGGGCGCCGGAGGTCGATGTGGTCCCGCCGGTGCGCGTCGTCGTCGTCGGATCGCTCGACCCGGCCGTCGGGTCGTCGACGGACGACGAACTCGGTGTCGTCGGGTCGGTGGCGGCCGGATCGCTCGACGAGACGACCGTGGGCGGGTCGACCACGTCGGCGGGGTCGGCGGCGAGCAGCGAATCGTCGATGTCGGCGGCGTCGATCTCCGGCGCGGCACTCGATTCCGTCGTCGTCTGATCCTCCGCCGGAGGGCAGAGGTCGGCGACGCAGACGCTGTCCGCCGATCGCGAGCCGTGCCCGCCGGTCGCCGCGGCCGCCGACGCGAAGGCGAGCAACGCCCCCACGACCGACCCGATGATCACTCGCTTCTTCATGATGAAAGTCGCCCTTTCGCCGGTTCTCCCGAGCGCACGAGCGATCCTTCGACCCCGGCGCGTAACGATCTTGGAGAAACCTGACTGATAGTTCTGAACTGTGACCATCTTAAGATCTCTAGAGTCTTCACGGTCGACTCAGGAGACTGCGTGCGGCCGCAAGTAGATCACGAGTGCGGCACTCGATGACCCGAATGTCGCTCCCACAACCCGCTGTTGTACAGAAAATGGGATTGCGCCGTGCTCGCCGCTTGTCTCGTTGAACGGCACGGCTCGACCGGCGCAAACGCCCGGTGGCCGGAGCGGCGTGTCGCCACTCCGGCCACCGGGCCGTCAGTCCAGTTCGGGTCCTACGGTGCGCGGCCCCGCAGGTTCACCGTCCTCGGGTTGTTGCTGGCGTCGCTGACGATCGTCAGCGTTCCCGTGATCGGGTTGCCGGCGACCGTCGGCTTGAAGACGACGGTGATCTGGCAGGTACCGCCGGCCGCCACGGGGCTGGCGCAGGTGCCGAGCGTCGCCGTGAAGGCCGCGCTCCCACCCAGCGTCAACGCCGAGATGTTCAGCGGGGCGGTGCCGGAGTTGGTCACCGTGAGCAGCGTGTTCGTGGTGGAACCAATGGGATGCCGGCCGACGCTCAGGGTGGCCGGTAGCGCTCCAATGGTGGGTGTGATCCCCGCCAAACCGGTCAGGGTGGCGACGGTCGTACCCAACGAGCTGACCACGGTGATCGCCGCCGTCTTGAGCCCCGGTCCGGAGGCCACGGTCGGTGCGAAGACGACACTGATCGTACAGAACGCCGTGTTTGGTCCACGGGTCCGGATGCATCCGCCACTCAGCTGCGTGGCGGTGAACTGGTTGGCGTTCGGGCCGGTGACGGTGACGCTGCTCACCGTCGCATTGGCGGCCGACGTGTTGCTCAGCACGAGGGTCTGGGCCGCCGAGGTGGTACCCAGGTTCTGCGTCGCGAACGACAGCGAGCCCGGCGTGAACGCAATGCCGGGCGGAAGCCCGGTCCCGGTCACGGTGACGGTCTTGACCGGCGTCACCGGGTCGTTCGTGGCGATGTTCACCGTCGCCGTCTTCGCTCCGGCCGAGGTCGGACGGAAGGTGACGCTGACCGTGCACGTGGCGCTCGAGGCGACCGGTGCGGCGCAGCCGCTGGTCGCGAGGAACGACGCTGCGTCGGTACCGGTGACCGTGACACCACTGACGATCAGGGCGGCGACACCGATGTTGGTCACCGTGAGCACCTGCGCCGCCGATGTCGTCCCGGCCGGCTGGTTGCCGAAGGTGAGCGTCGTCGGCACCACCGTCGCCGACGGGGCGATGGTGACCAGGTTGCGGGGAACGGCACAGGTGCCGCGGACCACACCAGGCGTGGCACAGAAGCTGAGCTGCTCCATGTTCCACAAGGTGTCGACGCCATCGGTACCCACGTTGTCGGTCACGACCACGCTCCCGTTGACCTGCGAGGCGAACGTGTAGTTCGCCGTCGGGCCGGAGAACACGGCGGTGTCCACGTCGGTCGGGAGGACGCCGGTGATGCCGATCTCCCGAACACCGACCAGGTTGCCCGGATCGACGAGCCCAGCGAACACCGCTTGCTGCAACGTCATGCCCGCGGTGCCGGCACCGAAGTTCCCGGCCGTCGCGGCATGCTCCATCAGGTCAGTGCGCCCAATCTCCGTCGCCGGGTCGGCCGGGTTGGCCCTGACCGAGATCGCGATGGTCAGCGAGCGGTCCCCGTCGAGGATGTCGTTGCCACCGCGTCCTTCCAGCGAGTCGCTACCGCCACCACCGAGCAGGATGTTGCCAGCCCCCCAGACGAGACCGGACA
>JAYUAM010000504.1:0-4079 GCA_043741295.1 Acidimicrobiia bacterium | reverse complement strand
ATGGTTCTGCAGGACGAAGCCGAGCTCGCGCCGGTACTCGTGGTCGAGCCGGTCGTGGTGCGGCGAGCCGTTGCTCCCGAGCGCCCATCGCGTCGTGGCCGCCGCGGCGAGGCCAGAGCCCATCGCCATGTTCACGCCTTCGAGCCAGATGCCGGCGGCGAGGCAGAACGCGGCGGCGTCACCGGCCACGAGCAGGCCCGGCGCCGACAGCCGCGGCAGGGCGGCGTACCCACCCTCGGGGATGAGGTGCGCCGAGTACTCCTTCACCTCACCGCCCTCGACGAGTGGGGCGATCGCCGGGTGGCTCTTGAGCCGGGCGATGATCTCCTCGGGCCGGCTCGACTGCGCGGCCAGCGCCGGCAGCGCGAGCACGACGCCGACGGCGACGGTGTCGAGGTTCGTGTACAGGAACCCGCCGCCGGGCACGCCGCCCGTGCCGCCGAGGATCTCGATGTCGACGCCGTGGTCGCCGCGCACGGCGAAGCGTTGCTCGATGACCTCGCGCGGAAGGGCGAGCGTCTCCTTCACGCCGAGCGTGAAGTTCGCCGGGTCGACGTCGGGGTAGAGGCCGGCCTCCTTGGCGAGGAAGCTGTTCACCCCGTCGCAGGCGATCACCATGCTCGCGGTCAGCTCGCCGTCGGGCCGGTCGGTGCGCACGCCGACGACGCGCTTGCCGTCGCGCAGCAGACCGGTGACGGTGGTGGAGCACAGGAGCTGAGCGCCCGCCTCTACGGCCTTGCCGGCGAGCCAGTTGTCCCAGTCGGGTCGGTAGGCGGTGGCGCCGTTGTACGGCGGGCGGGCCCATGCGTCGGTGCGGAAGTCGACGGTGAGGGCCTGGGTGTCGGTGAGCGTCATCGTCGAACGGCGCGTGACCCACCGTTGGATCGGTGCTTCCTCCCACCAGTTCGGCAGCAGCGTGTCGAGCACCCGCGGGTACACGACGCCGCCGTACATGTTCTTCGAGCCGGGGAAGGGCCCGCGTTCGACGAGCACGACGGAGTGACCGGCGCGGGCGAGGGCGAGCGCGGCGCACGAGCCCGCCGGTCCCGCGCCGACGACTACAACATCGATGTCGGTCATCGCGCCGCCCGCCCGTTCGTGGCGGGCCTGGCCGCACCGATGCCGAGCTGGAGGCGCGCGGCGAGCGCGTCGAGCACCTCGTTGGCGTCGGCCACGATCGCCAGGTCGGCCCGCTGCATCATCGGGCAGTGGGGGTCGAGGTTCACGCTCAGGACGTGGTCGGGGCGCCCGAGGCCCGCCGTGTGCTGGACCGCCCCACTGATCCCGAACGCGAGGTACAGGTCGGGGTCGACGGCCACGCCGGTGGTACCGATCTGTCGAGCGTGGTCGATCCAGCCGCGGTCGGTGATCACGCGCGTGCCGCCCATCGAGGCGCCGATCGCGCCGGCCACCGAGGCGAGCTGCTCGAAGCGCTCGGCGGAGTCGAGCCCGGCACCGCCACCCACGATGCGCGGCGCCTCGGCGAGGTCCATTGTCGCGGCGTCCGGTGGGAGCACCGCAACGGTGAGGGCGGCCGAGGCGTGGGTGTCGACGCGCAGCGCGAGCGTGCGCACGACCGGCTCCGGCGCGCCGGTGACCGGCGCCGCCACGCCCCGCACACCAGGCGTGAGCGTGGCGACGAACGGCCCGCTCGCGTCGATCTCGTCGAGCACGCGACCGCCCCACCGCACACAGGTCGCGCCCGTGTCGTGCACCTGGATGGCGCCGTCGAGGAAGGGTCGGTCGAGCAGGGCGGCGAGGACGGGGGCGAGGTCGCGCCCATCGGGAGACGCGGGGACGATGACGATCGCGTCGCCGGCTGACCGCAGCGCGTCGGCCACCGGCCGGGCGAGCATGGCGAACGGCGAGCCGTGCTCGGCAACGATGGCATCGACCACGAGTCCTGCGTGGGTCACCAGCTCGGTGAGCGCCGTGCGCACATTGGTGCCCACGAGCAGCACTCGACCGTCAGCCTCGGCGACCGCCTCCGCCGCGCCGCCCGGAAGCACGCCGGCCCGCACGCACACGACGGCTCGTCTCGTCGGTCGGTCGGCCGCGCTCACAGCGACGCTCCCACGCGTTCGCCGTCGACGACCGCGGCGTGGGCACGGCGCGGAGCCACGGCATCGCCCACCCGCTCGACGCGCACGCCGGCGGCGCGCAGCTCGTAGTACAGCGCGTCGACAGGTTGTGCGGGCACGGCGAGCACGACCCACTCCGCGCGGCGCGTGCGCATCTCGCCCGTCGGGTGGTGGAGCAGGTTCACGGTGTGGCAGCCACCATTCGCGTCCCCGTCGACGGTGACGCCCATCGGCACGAGGTCGGTCGACTGCACGATGCCCTTGGCGCCGGCGCGCACCCACCAGTTCTCCATGTCGAGCGTGATGCCCAGGTCCTGGCCGACGACCATCCCGTTCGTGGCGATCTCCACCATGCACCCGCGGTCGGCGAGCAGCTCGGCCGTGCTCGTGGCGTGGTGGAAGCCGAGCTCGTCGATCACGAGCACCGAACCGGAGGGCGCGGCGCTTCCGTCGAGCACGTCTCGGCAGTCGACGATCCAGTCGGCGTCAGCAGGCGCCCACCACGGCCGCGCCGCCTCGGCGCCGGTGGCGACGATGACGAGATCGGCCCGGGCGGCGGCAACCACGCTGGCATCCACCCGCGAGTCGTAGTGGATCTCCACGCCGTAGCGGCGGGCCTCGATCAGCTGGTTGCGCACCAGGTCGCCAAGCTCGGCGCGGTTGGGCACGCTCGCCGCCAGGCGCACCTGCCCGCCGGCCTGCGCGGCCCGCTCGTGCACCGTGACCCGATGTCCGTTGCGGGCGGCGGCGATGGCCGCCTGCAGGCCCGCGGGGCCGGCACCGGCCACGAGCACGCGCTTCGGGGCGGCACTTAGGCGGACGTGATGGTCGCGCGCGAACTCGTGCTCACGTCCGGTCGCCGGGTTCTCGATGCAGCCGAGCCAGCGGTTCAGGCCCATGCGCCCGACGCACTCCTGGTTGCACGACAGGCACAGCCGGATCTCGTCGGTGGCACCGGCACGGGCCTTGGCCACGAACTCGGGGTCGGCAATCTGGCCGCGCACGATGCCGACGAGATCGCAGTGGCCCTCGGCCAGCGCCCGCTCGGCCTGCAACGGGTCCTTGAACCGGCCGACGCCGACCACGGGCAGATCGACGGCCTTGCGGATGGCGGAGGGGATGAACAGCGCGTAGCCGGGTGGCACATGCATCGACGCTTCGATCATGAACAGGCTCGCGGTCGCCACGCCGATCGAAGTGTTGATGTAGTCGACCTGACCGGTCGCCTCGACGATGCGGGCGACGTCGACCGCCTCGTCGATCGTCGTGCCGTGCTCGATCAGCTCGTCACCGCACAGACGCACGCCGAGGGCGAGGCTCGGCCCGATCTCGGCCCGCACCGCCGCGACGATCTCGACGAGAAGGCGGGCGCGGTTCTCCAGGCTCCCGCCGTAGTCGTCGGTGCGCCGGTTCGTGGCCGGCGACAGGAACCCACGCACGATCGAGGAGTGAGAGCACTGCAGTTCGATGCCGTCGAAGCCGCCCTCGGCGCAATGGCCGGCCACCAGCGCGTAGCCGCGCACGATCTCGGCGATCTCGCCGGCGTCGACCGCCTTTGGCACCTCGCGGAACAGCGGGTCGGCCACCGGCGACGGCGCCCACACCGCCCGGCGCGAGTACATGCTCGACGCCTGCCCGCCGTTGTGGTTGATCTGGGCGAGGATCGGCACGCCGTGGCGATGGACCGCATCGGTGATCCGTCGGTAGCCGGCGATGACACTGCGGTGGAAGCCGTGGATGAGCTTCTCGTACGGCCAATCGGTGGGGTGGGTCGAGTGCTCCTCGGTGACGATCAGGCCGACGCCGGCCGCGGCGCGCGCCTCGTAGTAGGCGGCATGCTGCTCGGTCGGATGGCCGTCTCGGGCGTAGTTCGTGAGGTGCGCCGAGAACACCAGACGATTCTTGACGGTGACCGGCCCGAGCCTGAGCGGGGTCCAGAGGAGGCGCGCCGCCGGCGCGTTGATGGCCACCGTCGAAGGCTACGACCCGGCCTGCCGG
>JAYUAM010000503.1:0-1615 GCA_043741295.1 Acidimicrobiia bacterium | reverse complement strand
CGTCCCGGTCGTCGGGGTGTACCAGCTCGAGATGCGCGGCCAGCGTGCCCCCGAAGTCGAGCGGATCGACGGCGTGGATGCGATGGCACTCGTCGCTCCACTGCACGGTGCCGGTGCCCACGTCCCACAACCAGCTCCCGACGTGGGCCAGCGCCTCGCTCTCCCGGGCGCGCGCCTCCACCTCGGTCAACGCCGCCTGCGCGAAGCGCTGCTCGGTGACGTCGCGCACGACCATCAACGCCGCCACCGTCGACCCGTCGGCGTCGACCACTGGACAGGCGGACAGCATGACGGCGGTCCGCATGCCATCGGCGCGGACGGCCTCGGTCTCGAAGCGGGTGACCCGGTCTCCGGCGACGACGGCGTCGACGATCGATCGGATCTCCGACCGCGTCGTCTCCGCGAAGAGGCCGACGACGGCCCGACCGACGACGGCGTCGGCGCCGTGGCCGAAGAGTCGCTCCGCGGTGTGCGTCCATGCCGACACGTTGCCATCGGCGTCATGAATGATGACGGCGTCGTCGAACACCTCGACGAGCGCATCGAGCAGGGCGTCGCTGGATGACTGGTGGCAAAGCCGGTGCCGGCCGTCGCGCGTTCGCATGGCCACCTCACCTTCGGAGAACTTGGGGAGAAGCTATCGCGCCCCTGTGCCGGCGCGCGCCGTCAGGTCATGGCGAGCACGTGCACCAGGAAGGCGACGTTGCGGGCCTCTTCACGCCAGGCGTCGTAGCGGCCGGAGGGGCCCATGTGACCGGCGCCGAGCTCGGTCCACAGCAGCAGTGGCTCGTCGCCGGTTGCGGTGACGCGCAGCTTGGCCACCCACTTTGCCGGCTCGTGGTAGCTCACCCGCGGGTCGTTCAGCCCGGCCGTGACGAGCATCGCCGGGTAGCGGACGGCGCGCACGTTGTCGTACGGGCTGTAGGCCGTCATCACCGCGTCGAACTCGGGGGTGCGCGGGTCGCCCCACTCCTCCCACTCGGTGATCGTGAGCGGAAGCGAGGGGTCGGACATCGTGGTCACGACGTCGACGAACGGGACCTCGGCCACGGCGGCGGCGAACAGGTCCGGTCGCCGGTTGAGCACCGCACCGACGAGCAGACCGCCGGCACTTCCCCCGCGCAGGGCGAGGCGGTCGGGCGCGCTGTACCCGTCGGCGACGAGCTTTTCGGCGCAGGCGATGACATCGGTGAAGGTGTTCGCCTTGGCCGCGAGCTTGCCGTCGAGGTACCAACGTCGGCCGAGTTCGCCGCCGCCGCGGGGATGGGCGAGGGCGAACACGCCGCCGCGGTCCAGGAACGACAGACGGGCGATCGAGAACCACGGTGGCAGGGAGATCTCGTAGGCGCCGTAGCCGTAGAGCACGCACGGCGCCGATCCGTCGACCGGCGTGTCGACGTGGTGCACGACGTCGATCGGCACGACGACGCCATCGCCCTCTTCGCCTTCGCCGTTGCTCGGGGCCCACAGGCGGGCCGTGCGGTAGTTCGCCGGGTCGAAGTCGCCGAGCACGGGAGTCTGCTTCAGGAGCGCACGCTCGCCCGTGACGACGTCCTCTTCGAGCACCTGGGCGGGCACCGACAGCGCCTGGTAGCTGAACCGGTAGCGGTTGGTG
>JAYUAM010000502.1:0-4083 GCA_043741295.1 Acidimicrobiia bacterium | reverse complement strand
CGTACCCGGCCATGGGCGAGCGGGTGCGCCACCTGTGCGCGACGCGCGGCGTCGAGTACCGCGAGCACGTGAGCGGCTGGGCCGCGCTGCGCTCGCACGTTCGATGGCTGCGGCTGATGGGTCGCCCGACGCTCTAGCACGGCGACGGGTGTGCCGGTCGGACCGCCGCCGACCAGGCGCGGCCGGAGGGTTCGGACCGCTTCGCGGGTACACTGCGATCTCAAGGGAAGAGTCGCCTCGTTTGGGCAGGACGGCCGGTGGCGCTGTCGACCCGTGCAGGCCCGACGCCTCGACCTCGAGTCGAGGAGCCTCCATGCCCAACGGTCAATCGCGCCATCTCACGATCGTGCCGTCGCATCACCGGATCGGCCTGGTCAGCACCTACCCGCCCAAGCTCTGCGGTCTGGCTACGTTCGCCGCCGCGCTCGAGGACGGCTTCACCCGCGCCGGCCACCACGTCGACATCGTCCGCCTCGTGGATCGCGACGATGCCCCGGTGGTTGGGCGACCGGTCACCGCCGAGCTGATCAACGGCAATCCGGCCTCGCTCCAGCGCGCCGCGGTGATCCTGTCGACGTGCGACGTCGCCGTCGTCCAGCACGAGTACGGCATCTACGGCGGCGCCGACGGGGCGGAGATCATCGATCTCCTCGACGCGCTGCGCGTGCCGGCGATCGTCGTCCTGCACACCGTCCCGTTGCACCCGACCACGCACCAGCGTGAACTGCTCGGCCTGATCGGGGACCGCGCCGACCACCTCGTGGTGATGGCGAACGCCGCCCGCGAGCGCCTGCTCGCGCTCTACCGCGTCGATGCCACGAAGGTCGTCACGATTCCCCATGGCGCGGCGTCGCCGCCCGATGATGCCCGGGATCCGTTCACACGGATCACGACGTCGGGCCGCGACGGCCTGACCGGTGTGGGCGACTACCACCCGCAACTGCTCACGTGGGGTCTGCTCGGTCCGGGCAAGGGCGTCGAGCACGTCATCGACGCGCTCGTCACCCTGCGCGACGTGCGGCCGAGCCCCCGTTACACGATCGCCGGCGTGACACACCCCAAGGTGCTCGCCCGTGACGGCAACGCCTACCGCGAGTCGCTCATCGCCCGGGCCGTGACGTCCGGGGTCGCCGACTCCGTCGTGTTCGACGACACCTACCGCAACGTGTCCCAGCTCACCCGGTTCGTCACCTCGGCTGACATCGTCGTGCTTCCCTACGACTCGCGCGACCAGGTGACGTCCGGAGTGCTGGTCGACGCCATCGCCGCCGGGCGGCCCGTCGTCGCCACGGCGTTCCCACACGCCATCGAGATGCTGGGAAGCGGCGCCGGCATAGTAGTGCCGCACGGTGACGCCGCCGCGCTCGGCGACGCGTTGCGGACGGTTCTCGACGACGCAGCGCTACTCGGCTCAATGGCCGCCGAGGCGCGGCGGCTGGCGCCCACCGTCAGCTGGCCATCGGTCGCCGCACGCTACGTGACGTTGGTCGACGGTCTCGTCCGAACCCGTGAAGCGGTGGCCATATGACCTACCGACGCGCCTTCGGCCTCGATCACCTCGACCGGATGAGCGACCACCGCGGCTTGTTCGAGCACGCCGACGGCGCGGTGCGGCGCCTCGAGCACGGCTACTGCACCGACGACAACGCCAGGCTCCTCGCCGTCGCCTCGCGGGAACCCGACACAGGGCACGCCCACCGGTTGAGCCGACTCGCCCTCCAGTTCCTGCTCGACGGTCAGGCCGCCGACGGCCGGTGGCACAACCGCATGGACAGCGAGGGCCGCTGGACCGATCGAGCCTCCACCGACGACTGCTGGGGCCGTAGCCTCTCCGCGCTCGGAACCGCAGCAGCGCACCACAGCGACCCCGACGTACGCCGGCGAGCCTTGGACGCGTTCGAGCGCGGCGCCAGGCACCGATCACGCTGGCCCCGGGCGATGGCGTTCGCCGCCCTCGGTGCGGCCGAGGTCGGCGCGAGCCATCCGCACCACGGCGCCGCCCGGTCGCTGCTCAACGATCTCGTGGCCGCCAGCGTTCCCCGTCCGCCCGAACCCGGCACCGGTCGCGACCGGGGCGCCCGCAGCGTCGGATCGGGCCTGACCACATGGAACTGGCCCGAGCCGCGGCTGGCCTACGCCAACGCCACGCTCGCCGAAGGCCTCATAGCCGCGGCGAGCGCCCTCGATCGGCCGGCCGCGCTCGCACGGGGCCTCGGCCGTCTCGACTGGCTGCTGTCGAGAGAGACGCGCAACGGGCACCTCTCCGTGACCGGCGTCGGAGGAAGCGGTCCCGACGACGTCGGTCCACAATTCGACCAGCAGCCGATCGAGGCAGCGGCGATGGCCGACGCCTGCTGGCGCGCCTTCCGATGCACCGGAGACGACCGGTGGATTGCGGGCATCGACCTCGCCGCCCGATGGTTCCTCGGCGAGAACGACACCGGCGCGGCGATGTTCGACGCCGGCACCGGTGGAGGTTACGACGGCCTACGAATCGACGGAGTGAACATCAACCAGGGCGCCGAGTCGACGATCGCTTTCGTGTCGACGATGCAGCGATCCCGCTCGTTCGCCCCTGCCTCGTGAGCACCACCGCTGACGCGGCACCCCGAGACACGGGGGTCGAGTTGCGACCCGATCCGAGCCGCGTCGTCACCCGCTTCTTCGTTCCCGGGCGCGAGGACGTGGGGCCCGGCGATTCTCGGGCGGCACCGGTGATCGAGCGACTCCTCGAGCTCGACGAGCGCGACGTCGAGCTGGCCCTGGCCGATATGAACGTCCGGTTCTCGGGTCGCCACCGCGACCTGCATCGGGTGTTCCGCGAACACGCCGGGATGGTGACCTCGAGACTCGACCCGGCGAGTGCGGTGTCGCCTGCCCGCCGTCAGCTCCTTGGTGCCGCCTTCACCCACGAGTACGCCATCGAGGGCGCGGCGCTCTGCAACCCGTCAGCCGTCATGTTCCCCATGCCGACGGCCGACGGCGATGTCCGGTTCGTGATGAGCGTTCGCGGTATCGGCGAAGGACACAAGTCGACGATCGGGTTTCGCACCGGCACTCTGACCGCGGCCGGCGCTGTCACGATCGATGCCCCCGGGCCCTTCCCGACGACGGCCGCAGCCGCGCCCGGGCTCCACCACCGGGCGGTCGTACACGCCAAGCTGGCCGAGATCGACGACGACCACGAGAACGCCGCGTACGTGCTTGACGCACTGCCCGCACGGTTCGACGACGACGAGCTCGCCGCACGCATCAGTGCGCTCACCGACGACCTCGCCACGCGGCGCAACACACCAGCCACCATCGCCAACCTGCGCGATGTCGCGGATTCGTCCTACGCGGTCGTCTTCCCCGACGAGGTGACTCTCTCCGAGCGCGTGCTGTGGCCCGCGTCTCCCGCCGAGCGCCAAGGCATGGAGGACGCCCGGTTCGTCCGGTTCACACACACCGACGGTCACATCTGCTACTACGCGACGTACACCGCCTACGACGGGCAGAACATCGCGCAGCACCTCCTTCAGACGGATGACTTCGCCCGTTTCACCGTGTCGCCCATGGCCGGCGGCGCGGCGGTCGGCAAGGGTCTTGCCCTGTTCCCCCGCCGGATCGGGGGGCGCTTCGCGGCACTCACCAGGGCGGACCGGGAGACGAACGGCGTGGCCTACTCGGACGACGTGAGGTGTTGGGACGAGGCGACCACGATCCAACTGCCGACCCGACCGTGGGAGATCCTGCAACTCGGGAACTGCGGGTCGCCGATCGAGACGGCCGACGGCTGGTTGGTGATCACCCACGGGGTCGGGCCGATGCGCACCTACTCGCTCGGCGCCGTTCTGCTCGACCTCGACGCGCCGGAACGGGTCCTTGCGACATCCGCAGAACCGATCCTCACACCGAGCGCTGAACGCCGGGACGGGTACGTGCCGAACGTCGTGTACTCGTGCGGCGGGTTCGCCCATGGCGATCGACTGGTGCTTCCCTACGGTGTCGGCGATCAGACGATCGCCGTAGCCATCATGTCGATCACCGATCTGCTGGCGTCGCTGCAACCGGTGTGACGGTAGGTCGACCGGTGAGCGCTCG
>JAYUAM010000501.1:0-1618 GCA_043741295.1 Acidimicrobiia bacterium | reverse complement strand
GCGACGCCAGCGCTGCCGAATCGGCGGCGCCGCGCCAATCGGCCAAGCGCGAGTTGGAATCGAGGGCTGTCCCGGTCACCGTTCCCCCCGGATCGGGGTGCATCGTCACCAGTTTAGAACGAGGGGCCCCGGTTTCGGTATCACCCGCCGTGCTACGAGACACCCGTCACACCACCGAGCGTGGTCGGCGGACGTTCACAACAGCCGCCGGCGGCGGACGTTCACAACAGCCGCCGGTCGGCGGCCCAGACGGTGAGCTCGTGGCGGCTGGAGAGCTGGAGCTTGCGGAGCACGGCAGACACGTGGGTCTCGATCGTCTTCACCGACAGGTGCAGGCGCGCGGCCACCTCCTTGTAGGCGTAGCCACGGGCGATCAGCCGCAGGACCTCGCGCTCGCGCACGGTCAGCTGGTCGAGCTCGGGATCGGTGACGGTCAGCTCGCCCGAGAAGGCGTCGAGCACGAACCCGGCGAGGCGGGGCGAGAACACCGCATCGCCGGCGCGCATGCGCTCGATCGCGCCAACGAGCTCGTCCTTGGTGATCGTCTTGGTGACGTAGCCGCGGGCACCCGCACGGATGACGGCGACGACATCCTCGACCGCGTCGGACACCGACAGGGCCAGGAACCGGACCTCGGGCCGGGTCGGGCGCACGGCCTCGAGGATCGCCTTGCCTCCCCCGCCGGGCAGGTGCACGTCGAGGAGCACGACGTCGGGCGCGAGCGCGATGATTGCGGCGACGGCCGAGTCGACATCGGCCGCCTCGCCGACGAAGTCGACCGCGTCGGCCAGCTCGGCCTTCACGCCGGCGCGGAAGAGCGCGTGGTCGTCGACGACGAAGACACGGGCCGTGCCCGCGCCGGTGCCCGGTGCCGCGGTCATCGGGGCACCCTCAGTTCCCACTCGGTGCCGGCACCGACTGCGGAGTCGAGCGCGGCGGTGCCGCGCACCCGTGCGAGTCGCCCGACGATCGATTCGGCGATGCCGACGCGCTCGCCTTCGGCGTCCGCCGTGCCACCCGGCTCGAACCCGCAGCCGGTGTCACGCACGTAGGCGACGAGCTGCTCGGGTTCGACCTCCACGTACACGCTCACCTGGTCGATACCGGCGTGCTTCGCGGCGTTGACCACCGCTTCGCGCGCCGCGCCCAGAAGCGCGCCGGTGCGGGCGTCGGCCGGCGCGTCGCCGACCACGACGAGGTCGATGCCGAGGCCGTGGTCGAACTCGAGCTCGGCGATCATCGCCTCGGCATCTCCGGCGACGGTACCGGTGGCCGGCCCCGCGCGTCCGCCGTAGAGCCACGCCCGCAGCTCGCGCTCCTGACGCCGGGCGAGCACCGTCATGCGGCGCGGGTCGTCGTTGGCGCGCTGCATGAGGGCGAGCGTCTGGAGCACCGAGTCGTGGAGGTGGGCGGCGACCTCGGCCCGCTCCTCGGTGCGGATGCGGTGACGCTGCTCCTCGCCCACCTGCTGCATCAGGCGGCCGACGAACGGTCCGGCGACGACGATGACGCCGCCGACGGCGAGCACGAGTGCGGCGGCGGCACGTGGTGTCGAGCGCACCGAGCCGGTGCCGGTGAGCGCAACGAGACCGACGAGGCCGAGCACGAGTCCTGCCGC
>JAYUAM010000500.1:0-1623 GCA_043741295.1 Acidimicrobiia bacterium | reverse complement strand
GTGCCCCCCCGGTTCGTATGACACACTCGACGTCCGCGTGCCGGGAAAACCGGCCGTCACTCCGGCGGCCGGTTGCAAGGTCAAGAAGTGAGGGTCCTTGTACCGCGCGCGGCCGTGATCTAGAAACAGGTGCCAACCGGTGCCTACTCCATCGTTGAACCAGTCGGTCCGACGTCTGCCCTCGCCTCCTGCGATGACCGGCGTGGGCCCGCCCGGGCCAGCGGGGGCCCAAAGGGCGGGGACCTGAAACCCCGGAAAAGGACGATCTCACGATGGCTGGCTCGCCCCAGAACTACTTGGCCGTGATCAAGGTGATCGGTGTCGGCGGTGGTGGCGTCAACGCCGTCAACCGCATGATCGACGCGGGACTGAAGGGTGTGGAGTTCATCGCGGTGAACACCGACGCCCAGGCGCTCCTCATGAGCGACGCCGATGTCAAGCTCGACATCGGCCGGGATCTCACGCGGGGCCTTGGCGCCGGCAGCGATCCCGAGGTCGGCCGTGGCGCCTCCGAGTCGCACCGCGAGGAGCTCGAGGAGATCATCAAGGGCGCCGACATGGTGTTCATCACCGCGGGCGAGGGCGGCGGCACCGGCACGGGTGGTGCACCGATCATCGCCGAGCTGGCCAAGAGCATGGGTGCCCTCACGATCGGTGTCGTCACGCGGCCGTTCGCGTTCGAGGGTCGGCGCCGCGCGGTGCAGGCCGAGCAGGGCATCCAGCGGTTGAAGGAGAAGGTCGACACCCTCATCGTCATCCCGAACGACCGCCTGCTCACCGTGTCGAACGAGAAGACGAGCGTGCTCAACGCGTTCAAGACGGCCGACGAGGTGCTGCTCCAGGGCGTGTCGGGCATAACAAACCTCATCACGACGCCGGGGCTCATCAACACCGACTTCGCCGACGTGAAGATGATCCTGCAGAACGCCGGCTCGGCGCTCATGGGCATCGGCCAGGCGAGCGGCGAGAACCGCGCCGTCGTCGCCGCCAAGGCCGCCATCTCGAGCCCGCTGCTCGAAGCGGCGATCGATGGCGCCCGCGGCATCCTGCTGAACATCACCGGGCCCTCGGGTCTCGGCTTGTTCGAGATGAACGCCGCGGCAGAGATCATCCACGCTGTCGCCCATCAGGACGCCAACATCATCTTCGGTACCGTCATCGACGACGAGATGGGCGACGAGGTCAAGGTCACCGTCATCGCCGCCGGCTTCGACCGGTGGGAGGGTGGCGTCAAGCCGGCCGCTCCGAAGCGCGCCGGCGACCGCGACTCCTCACCGGTGCGCGACCTGTTCGGCAAGGACGACCCTGACGAGCCGCTCGACGACGACGACGACTTCGACGTGCCGTCGTTCCTCAAGTAGCGGCCCGCCGACCGGGGTAGCGCGTTGGGATCTCCGGCGATCACCGCCGCGGGCGTGGCGCGCCAGCTCGAGGCGGTGCGCGCACGGATCGCGGCCGTCGGACGCGACCCGTCCGACGTCACCGTCATTGCGGTGACGAAGGGCTTCGGGCCCGAGGCGATCGTCGCCGCCGTTGGCGCCGGCCTCGTCGAGGTCGGCGAGAACTACGCTCAGGAGTGCGTCGCCAAGATCGCGGCGGCCCGAGAGCAGCTCGCCGGCTCCG
>JAYUAM010000499.1:0-4096 GCA_043741295.1 Acidimicrobiia bacterium | reverse complement strand
GGCGCCCAGCCACGTCGGCCGGCGCCGCCCCGTTCTCGATCGCCCGGCCGAGCTCGATCGCCATCACGGCGACCGGCTCGCTCGTCGTGCCCCGGTCGGAGACCGGACGAGGGAGCACCGCTGCCTGCTTGGCGGCGAAATGGCCCCGGATGCCGGTAGCCCGGCGGGACTGCTCGACGCCGGTCGGCGCCGCCGCCGCGACCGGGGCAGCCTTGGCCGCCGGAGCCACGGGGACGACGGGGGAGGACGTGGTCGTCGTCGAGCCGACGGTCGTCGGCGTCGTCGGGACCGGATCGACGGCGCTGGCCGTCGGCGAGAACGCCAGCACCGGAGCGACGAGCGCAGCGGTCAGGACCACTGCGGCCGAGCATCGGCGGGCGCGTGTACCTAGGTTGTCGACGGGCCTGCGGCGCACCGGACCTCCGCCGGGGTTCGTGAGCGAGATGCTCGGGGATGGGGCGTCTGCGGCGAGGGCGTACCCTACCCGTTCGGGTTGGGCAGTCCGCCACCTGGTGTCCGGGGCCGGCGGCGGCGCCCGGTCATTCGGCCGGGTAGGCGAACCACGCCAGACGGCCGGTCAGGCTGTCGATCCGCACGAGTGAACCCGTGTTCGGAGCGTGCACGACAAGGTCGTCGACACCGAGGTAGATGGCGACATGACCGCGCTGGGCGAGACCGGTGAGGTCGCCCGCCATCGCCACGACGTGACCCCGGCTCGTCGCCGCCGCCAGCTGGTCGTACGAGGAGTGCTGGAGGGCAATGTCGGCATTCCCCCAGGCCCAGCTCGTGAGCCCGGAGCAGTCGAAACCGACGCCGGGCTCGGCATCGCCGTAGACGTACGGCACGCCCACCTGGCTGAGCGCCGAGAACACGGCCGTCATGCGGCGAGCGTCGGCGCGGGCCCAGGCGGCGTCGAGGTCGTCGAACGACACGGTGGCGCTGGCGGCGACGATGTCGGCCAGTTCTTTGCGCAGGTCGCGGTAGCGCAACGCGGCTGCATCGGCGGCGTCGGCCGTCGTGGCTGCAGTCTCGGCCCGCAGTGCAGTCAGGGCGAACGACGCCCGCAACGCGATCTCGGTCTGCGTGGCATCGGCCTGGGCGTGGGTCGCCGACGGACGGGCGACCGCGGGGACGGCGAGCACGCCCATCATCCCCGCGACCACCGCGCCGCCCACCACCAGCCGGCGCGCCCGCGCGCCAACTCGGTGGTCGGTGGTCCCGCCACCGAACTTCCCCGAGATCCGGGGTTTCTTGCGGACGCTGGTCGCTGCGCCCCGGGGGGTGCAGCGGCCGAACACCGCTCCGATCGTCGTTCCGCCGAACATCTCGTCGTCTCCTCCAGCCGGCCCCGCACTGCGGGTTCGGTCGTCGTCCCGACGAACGTTGGTCCGCCGGCATTACCCTCGCCGCCCGGCCCCGCCGACGAGCCCTCGAGCGAACTCGGTGACTGGCCGACGACGATTGCATGTCGGAACGATGACGGTATTGCTGTTGCATGACGTTGTAACGCACACAACTGCAATAGGCAAGTCATTCACCGCGACTTGAGGGGCTGTTGAGGCGCAGGGTGACCGAGGGTGACATTCGCCGGCGAAGGCACGGATTTCGCCACTCAATGCGGTTGTCTCACCGCCAATCGCGCGAGCTGGCCATCGCCCGCAGCCTCAGGATCGATCGGCTGCCAGACTGGCCGCCGTGAGACGCGGTCGTGCTGATCCCGGTCAAGGTTCCCGGTGACGATCGGGGTGGTGCTCCTGGCCGCCGGCGCGGGACGTCGCTACCACGGCCCGACGCACAAGCTCCTCGCCGCAGCTCGGGGCGAGGCGCCGCTCTACCGGCACGCGCTCGACGCCGCGATCGACGCACGGGTGGGACCGGTCGTCGTCGTCACCGGCCAGGCCCGTCTGGTCCTCCCACCATCGTCGCCGACCGGACCCGGCATCTGGGCCGTGTACAACCCGGCCTGGGCCGCCGGCCAGGCAACCTCGCTCGCCTGCGCCGTGCGTTGGGCGGTCGCCGCGCATTGGGACGCGATGGTCGTGGGGCTCGCCGATCAACCCGGCATCACGTCGTCGGCGTGGCAGGCCGTGGCTGCGGCAGCGGGCACCATCGCGGTGGCCACCTACGACGGCCGTCGACGCAACCCGGTGAAGCTCGGGCGCGAGGTGTGGCCGATGCTCGCCGACGTCGGCGACGAGGGCGCCCGCCAGCTCATGCGAATGCGCCCTGAGCTGGTCGAGGAAGTACCGTGTTCGGGTCGACCCGTCGACATCGACACCGTGGAGGACCTCGAAAAATGGAGCTCGTCAACGACTTCACCGTGAACGTTCCGGTAGACGAGGCATGGGTGACGCTCACCGATGTGGAGCGGATCGCTCCGTGCCTCCCGGGCGCGCAGCTGCAGGAAGTGGAGGGCGACACCTACCGCGGCGTCGTGAAGGTGAAGGTCGGCCCGATCCTCGCCAACTTCAAGGGCCAGGCCGAGTTCGTCGAGCGCGACGTCGTGAACCACCGCGCCGTGCTCAAGGCGGACGGGCGGGACACCGGCGGCAAGGGCAACGCCGCGGCGCTGATCACCGCCCAGCTCACGTCGAAGGGCGACAGTACGACGCACGTGCAGGTCACGACCGACCTGACGATCACCGGCAAGGTGGCCCAGTTCGGCCGGGGCGCCATGACCGACATCTCGAACAAGCTGCTCGGCCAGTTCGTCGAGAACCTCGAGACAACGGTCCTCGGCCACCCGGCCGCCACCGCCGCGGCGGCGTCGGTCGTCGGCGCAACGGGCGCGGCGTCGGCCACCCCGGCAGCCGCTCCGACCCCGGCAGCCGCCGCAGCCGCGTCGGCCCCAGTCGCGTCGGGCGGGTCGACCAGCGCGGCCCCGGCCGCGAGTGTGGTCGCCGAGGCGCCCGCCGCCGCGTCGGCCCCGACCGCGTCGGCGGCCACGGGCAGCACGACAGCGCCGGGCGTGCGCAAGATCGAGCAGCGCGATGTCGAACCGCTCGACCTCATGGGCACCGCTGGACCGGCGATGCTCAAGCGCCTGGTTCCGGCGGGCATCCTCGGCGTGGTCCTCATCCTCATCCTGCGCCGCCTGTTCCGCTGAACCCCGAACCGCGCACCGTCGGCGAGACCGCGACGGCGTCGAGCGAAGGCGACCGCGCTGCGGTCATCCGTCTGCTCGGCCGTCTGCCACAGGGTGCCTTCGCGGTCGTCGTGCGTGACGCCGACGGCGGGCCGGTCGTGCTGCGCAACACCCCCCTGCTCGACGACGGTACCCCGATGCCGACGCGTTATTGGCTGGTCGGCGCCGCCGAACGGGTCGCCGTCGGTCGCCTCGAAGCCGCCGGCGGGGTGAACGCCGCCGAGGCGGCGGTCGACCCCGCCGCCCTTGTCGCCGCCCACACCCGCTACGCCGCCGAGCGCGATGCCGCAATCCCGGCAGCGCATGTCGGACCACGCCCGAGCGGCGGCGTCGGCGGCACCCGCGTCGGCGTGAAATGCCTGCACGCCCATTACGCCTGGCACCTGGCGGGGGGCGATGACCCCGTGGGCCGATGGGTGGCCGAACGGCTCGACCCAGCGCCCGTCGAGGCGGTCGGCGACGCGGTCGGCCCAGCCCTCGGCGACGCGGTCGACCCAGCGCCCGTCGGCCCTGCGGTCGGCGACGAGGGCGCGCGGTGAACGTCGCCGCCGTCGACATCGGCACGAACTCGACCCGCCTCCTCGTGCTCGACGGCAACGGACGGGCGTTGCTGCGTCGGACAGAGATCACGCGGGTTGGCGCCGGCATCGACCGTACCGGCCGCCTCGACCCGGACGGCACCGCGCGCACGCTCACCGTCCTACGCGACTACCGGGCCGAGCTCGACCGGCTAGAGGTCGTGCGCACGACTGTGGTCGGTACCGCAGCAGTGCGCCGAGCCGAAGATGCCGCCGCGTTCCTCGCCGCCGTCGACGAGGCTGTCGGCACGACGCCGGTCGTCCTGTCGGGCGCCGACGAAGGGCGGCTCACGTTCCTCGGGGCCACGGCGCACCTCGACCCGACATCGCCACCCGTGCTCGTCATCGACCTCGGCGGCGGCTCCACGGAGCT
>JAYUAM010000498.1:0-1626 GCA_043741295.1 Acidimicrobiia bacterium | reverse complement strand
CTTCGAGCTGCCAGCGGACCCGTTCGACCACGGCCGCCGGGCCGAGGGCGGGCTGGCGGCGCCAGGTGCGCTCGTGGCGTTCGCCGTGCTCGGTCTCGACGGTGACGAGCACCTCGGTGCAGGCTACGCCGTGGTGAGCGAGGCGGGCGAAGAGCTGGTCGGCGAGAGCCTTGGCGGCGAACACGACGGGCCCGCTGTCGTGGGTGGGCGGTTCGAGCTCGAGCGTCACCGCCCAGGCCGGCGGCGGGGCGAAGGCAGCCGGCGGACGGTCGTCGAGCGCAGCGGCCTGACGGTGGGCCTGCGTACCGACCGGGCCGAAGCGGGCGACCACGTCGGCCGATGGCAACTGGGCGAAGGCACCGAAGGTCGTGAGGCCGAGCCGGCCTAACAGGTCGACCAGATCGCGCCGTTCGACGGCCAGCGGACCATCGAGCTCGGGCACGACCTCGGGGTCGGCGAGCACGCCCACGGGGTAGGGCGCGAGAAAGGCGGCCGAGGCACCGGCCGGCACGATCATCGGCCCGCCGGTACGCCCGCCGTGTCCGTGCCCCCCGTGGCCACCGCCGTGCCGGCCATCGTGTCCACCGCTGTCGTGCCCTCTGCTGTCGTGCCCACTGGCCGACCGGCGTGCGGCCAGGAGCACGGCGAGACGACCGTCGGCGATGCCGACCCCCGGCGCGCCACCGACGGCGAGTAGGGGACCGAGCGCATCGCCCACGACCTCGACGATGCGGCGGGCGAGCGGCTCGTCACCGCCGTGGTAACGGGCGGGACCGCGGGTAGCGAAGGTGACCACCCCCGGACGGGTGGGTTCCAGCCGGGCGGTGACCGCTTCGAGGGCGCGCAGCACCGGTTCGAACAAGCGAGCGTCGCGCGCCGGGTCGTGCGGGAGGACGACGAGCGACGGGCACGCCCGCTGGGCCTCGCGGCGTCGGTGTCCTGGACGCACCCCCTCGTCGAAGGCGGCTGGCGAGGCGGCCATCACCCGGTTGGCGTGAACGACGGCCGCGGGTACGTCCGGTTCGGCTCCGGCGGCCACCACCGGCCAGTGCGGGCACCACACACTGGCCAGCCGCGGCGGGCCGTCCGGTGGCGGGCGCCGGCTCATCCGGTGCTGCGCAGGAGCGCCAGCCCGGCTTCGACCGCACCGTCGACCAGCCCGGCAGCGGGTCCGGCAGCGGGTCCGGCAGCGGGCCCGGCGTCGACCAGCCCGGCAGCGGGCCCGGCGTCGACCGGCCCGGCGTCGACCAGCCCGGCGGGCACCCCGGTGGTGACCGCTCCGTCGGGTCCGGGCAAGAGCAACGTGGCCCGCCGCACGCGTGCCAGCGCGCCGCGACCACCGACGCTGGCGACCACGACGCGCGACCGCAGCACCCCGGCCCCGTCCTGCACCCCGGACCACGTACCGGTGGCGGTGACGATGGCCGCCACCTCGAAACTCGCCGGCGGATCGACGGCGAGCACCACGCCACCGCGCTCGCGCAGGCGGGCGGCGATGCGCCGCCAGACCGACGCCGTGAGCGAACGCGGCGGGCGGACGATCACCACATCGAACCCGTCGACCACCATGGCGAGCACCGCCGGCCAGGACGGACCCGGTTCGGCGAGCACCAACCGGTCCATCGC
>JAYUAM010000497.1:0-1627 GCA_043741295.1 Acidimicrobiia bacterium | reverse complement strand
TCAGGTGTCGGCGGGGACGAGTTGGCGTAGGAGGGCGATGAGGCCGGTGACGACGTCCTGGCCGCGCTTCAACGGGAGCACGAGCTGACCGATCTCGGGTTTGTAGATGGCGTCGCGCACGATGCGCTTCAGGCGCATCTCGGCGCTGGTGCGCAGTTCGATCGGTGACACGCGCACGTCGCGCGAGGTGACGACCACCTCGCGGATCCCCACGCGGTGGCTCTCGGCGCGCAGCCGGCCGACGGCCAGCAGCGCCTGCGCCGGCTCGGGCACCGGCCCGTAGCGGTCGGCCCACTCAGTGGCGATGTCGTCGACCTCGGCCTGGGTGGTGACCGACGCCAGGCGCCGGTACGCCTCCAGGCGCAGCTCCTCCTTGGGCACGTAGTCGGTGGGCAGGAAGGCGTCGCCGGGCACGTCGAGCTTCACGTCGGCGGGCTCGCGCACCTCCTCACCCTTCAGCTCGGCCACGGCCTCGGTCACCATCTGGCAGTACAGGTCGTAGCCGACGGCCGCGATGTGCCCGGACTGCGACTCGCCGAGCAGGTTGCCGGCCCCGCGGATCTCCAGATCGCGCATCGCGATCTTGAAGCCGGAGCCCAGCTCGGTGGCCTCGCCGATCGTCTTCAACCGCTCGTACGCCTCTTCGGTGAGCACCTGGTCGCGCGGGTGGAACAGGTAGGCGTAGGCCCGCGAGCCGGAGCGACCGACGCGTCCGCGCAGCTGGTGCAGCTGGCCGAGCCCGAGCCGGTCGGCGCGTTCGACGACGAGCGTGTTCACGGTCGGCATGTCGATGCCGGACTCGATGATCGTGGTGCACACGAGCACGTCGTAGCGGCCCTCCCAGAAGTCGACGACGATCTGTTCGAGGGAGCCCTCGTCCATCTGGCCGTGGGCGACGGCGATGCGCGCCTCGGGCACCATCTCACGAAGCGACGCGGCCTTGGCCTCGATGTCGATGACCCGGTTGTGGACGTAGAAGACCTGACCCTCGCGCAGCAGCTCGCGGCGGATGGCCTCGGCAGCGGCCCGTTCGTCGTACTGGCCGACGTAGGTGAGAATCGGCTGGCGATCGGCCGGCGGCGTCTGCAGCAGCGTGAGGTCACGGATGCCGACGAGGCTCATCTCCAACGTCCGTGGGATCGGCGTCGCCGTGAGCGTGAGCACGTCGACGTTCACCTTCAGCTTCTTCATCGCCTCCTTGTGCTGCACGCCGAAGCGCTGTTCCTCGTCGACCACCAGGAGGCCGAGGTCCTTGAACTTGGCGTCCTGCGCGAGCAGGCGGTGCGTGCCGATGACGACATCGACCTCGCCGGTTGCGAGCCCTTCGAGCACCTTGCGGGCCTGGCCGGTGGTGAGGAAGCGCGAGAGCACCTCGACCCGCACCGGGTAGGCGGCGAAGCGGTCGGCGAACGTGTTGTAGTGCTGCTGGGCGAGCAAGGTCGTGGGCACGAGCACCGCCACCTGGCGACCGTCCTGCACGGCCTTGAACGCCGCTCGTATCGCGACCTCGGTCTTGCCGAAGCCGACGTCGCCGCACACGAGGCGGTCCATCGGATGGGGCGACTCCATGTCGGCCTTCACGTCGTTGATCGCGGTGAGCTGGTCGGGCGTCTCGACGTAGGGGAAC
>JAYUAM010000496.1:0-9511 GCA_043741295.1 Acidimicrobiia bacterium | reverse complement strand
CGTTCCGTCCACGCCCTCCGGGACGGTGCTGGCCGCGGGTTCGTTGTCGGCAGTGGTGACCGACGGCTCGGTCGTGGTCACGGTCGTGACCGCCGGCGCCTCCGCCGGCGCCGACGTGCTGGTGACGACGACCCGCGGGGCCGTCGTATCGGTTGAGGTGACCGGATCGAGCACGTCGAACCGCTCGCGGCCGAGCGGCGAATCCGTGGAGTGATCGGCCCGGTTGACCCGGTCGAACAGGCGCAGGTTGGCCGCCCCGGCAGCGCTGGCGACCAGCACGACCAGGGACACTGCGCCAAGCGGCACGAGCCAACGACGGGAGTTCATGGAAAAAATGTACGCCGACGGGTCGTCCACCGGTCGCCGCGACGGGTAAGGATTCGGCCAACCATTGGGCCGATCCGGCGAAGAATCGACCGATGACCAGGCCGAAGGCCGGCCGTGGCCCGCTCGCGCCGCCAGAGTCTGGCAGCCTACGGGGGTGAACATTCTTCTCGTCGAGGACGACGACGCCATCGCCGACCCGCTCACCAAGGGCCTCGAACGGGAGGGATACTCGGTGCAGCGGGTGGCCACGGGTCGTGATGCCCTCGCCGCCACGGGCGCCGAGATGGTGCTGCTCGACCTCGGCCTGCCCGACATCGACGGACTGGACGTGTGTCGCCGGCTGCGCTCCATGTCGTCGATCCCGATCATCGTCGTCACGGCCCGCGGCGAGGAGATCGACCGCGTGCTCGGGCTCGAGCTCGGCGCCGACGACTACCTCGTCAAGCCGTTCAGCGTCCGCGAGCTCGTCGCCCGCATCCGGGCGATCCTGCGCCGCACCGCCAACGAGCCGGCCGCCGCGATCCCGAACCAGACCGACGAAGGCGTCCAGCGCATCGGGTCGCTCGAGCTCGACCGGCGCACCCATCGCGTCCGGCTGACCGACACCGACATCGACCTCACGCCCAAGGAGTTCGCCCTCCTCGCGCTCCTCGCCGAGGACCCGGGCGCGCTGCGGACCCGGGCCGAGATACTCGACCAGGTCTGGGACCCCAACTGGTACGGGCCGACCAAGACGCTCGACGTGCACGTCGCCTCGTTGCGCAAGAAGCTCGGGGACCCCGGCTGGATCGAGACCGTGCGCGGCGTGGGCTTCCGCCTGCGCGCCGAAGGCTCGTGACCCGAAGGCTGCTGCTCGGTTACCTCGCGATCACGCTCATGGTCCTCGGGGTGCTCGCCATCCCGCTGGGGTACTCGCTCCAGCGCCAGGAGCTGCAGAAGGTCACCCGGGGCCTCGTGCAGGACGCGTTCGTCCAGGCGAGCAAGGCCCAGCTCTCGGTGCGGAACGGCCGGATGGATCCCGACGCCTCGGCGGCGATCACGGCGTTCGCCAAACGGACGAACGTCCGCGTCGTGGTGGTCGACCGGCTGGGCAAGGCGCTGCTCGACACCGACCCCACGCTCGAGGGTGACGCCGCCCAGAACTTCGCCGACCGCAAGGAGTTCAAGGACGTCCTCGGCTCGGGGGTGGTGAGCATCGGTCAGCGCTACTCCCGCACGCTTGGCGGCGATCTCGTCTACGTCGCCGTACCCGTCGGCGACCAGGGCAGGGTGATCGGGGCCACCCGGCTGACGTTCGCCACCGATCCGATCGACAAACGTGTTCGAGGCGACTGGCTGTTCCTCGTCGCTACTGCGCTCATCTCGCTCGGCGCCGTCGCCGTGCTCGGCATCGTGCTCGCCCGGTCGATCGGGCGACCGATCCGCGAACTGGAGCACGCCGCGGTGGCATTCGGTGCCGGCGATCTCGGGCGGCGCATCCAGACCGACCAGGGGCCGCACGAGGTGCGCTCGCTGGCCACCGCCTTCAACCAGACGGCCGCCCGCCTTCAGGAGGTCATGGCCTCGCAGGAGGCGTTCGTCGCCGACGCCTCGCACCAGTTGCGCACACCCCTCACCGGGCTTCGGCTGCGGCTCGAGAACCTCGAACCCGATGTCGCCGAACACGCTCGCGAGGACGTCGACGCCGCGATCACCGAAGTCGACCGGTTGGCCCGCATGGTCGACGGCCTGCTCGCCCTCGCTCGCGTCGACCGGGGCGAGCGGGTGGTGGCCGCCCCGCTCGAAGTGGGTTCCTTCCTGGCCGAGCGCATCGCGATATGGCAGCCGTTCGCCGAGGAACGCCAGGTTGCCCTCAGCACCGACGCGCCGCCGTCGTTGTGGGTCCTGGCCGACCCGGATCGGTTGTCGCAGGTCGTCGACAACCTCGTCGCCAACGCCCTGGATGCCATCGGCGGGCGCGGCGGGACCATCCGCGTGTGGGGACGTCCGGCGCCGGGGCCGGACGAGGACTCGCCGCTCGTCGATCTCCACGTCACGGACAACGGACCGGGCATGAGCGCGACCGAGCGCACTCGGGCGTTCGACCGGTTCTGGCGGGCCGACAACCAGCGCCGCGCCGAGTTCGGCGGCTCCGGCCTCGGCCTAGCCATCGTCTCGAAGCTCGCCCACGCCGACGGCGGAACCGTCCGCTTGGACCAGGCCCCCGGCGGCGGGCTCGATGCCGTCGTGACGCTGAGCGGCCCGGCTCTGCTACCGCCCCCCGACGGCGGCGAACGCCGCCGCCGTGCCCTGTACCGCTGACGGGCGACGCCACGCCCGCCGTACCGCTGACGGGCGACGCCACGCCCGCCGTACCGCTGACGGGCGACGCCACGCCCGCCGTACCGCTGACGGGCGACGCGACGCCCGCACCCCGCTGACGGGCGACGCGACGGACGATACGGTCGGGTGCATGCCGATCCACCTGCGCGCCGAACCCGGCGACTACGCCCCTGCCGTCCTGTGCCCGGGTGATCCGCGACGCGCGGAGCACATCGCCCGCACGTTCCTCACCGATGCCCGCGAGGTCAACGGCGAGCGGGGCATGCTCGGCTTCACCGGAACGTTCGACGGGCGCCCCCTCAGCGTGCAGTCCACCGGCATGGGCGGGCCGTCGGCGGCGATCGTTTTCGAGGAGCTGGCGATGCTCGGCGTGACGCGCATCGTGCGCGTCGGCACCTGCGGCGCGCTGCGCGCCGACATGGCGATGGCCGATCTCGTGGTGGCCGTGTCGGCGACGCCATTCGACTCGGTCACCTCCACGCTCACCGGCGGTGAGCCGCACGCGCCGACGGCGACGTGGCAGCTCGTGGCGGCCGCTGCCGACCTCGCCGCCACGCAGGGCCTCACGACCCACATCGGTCCGATCGCGTCGAGCGACGTCTTCTACGACCCCGACGCCGACCGCTTCCGCCGGCTCGCATCACGCGGGCTGCTCGCCATCGAGATGGAGGCGGCGACCCTGTACACGATCGCCGCGCTGCGCGGGATGCAGGCGCTGGCCGTGATGACGGTCTCCGACGTGCTGGCCGGCGATTCGCCGGTGCGCATCGGCGACGAGCAACTCGCTGAAGGCGTCGACGCGATGACGCGCCTCGCCTGCCGCGTCGCCGTCGGCTGATCCGACACGACGGGCGCGACATCGTCCGGCAGGTGGCTCGTCCGGTCGGCCGCCTACGCTCGACAACCGTGGCCAGCGCCGACCTGACTCGACGATTCTCCGAGCCGGGCGCAAAGGACGGCTCGGGCCCGCTGCGCATCCCGATCGAACCCACCGTCACCGACGGCACGGGCGACGCCGCCGAGCTGCGCCGCAAGACCCAACAGGTGGCCAAGGGCGGCGCCCGCGCCGCCGTGCTCGGGGTGAACGACGGGCTCGTCAGCAACCTGCTCATCATTCTCGGCGTGGCCGGGGCGAACGCCGCGCCAGCCAGCGTGCGCCTCGCCGGGTTCGCCAGCCTGCTCGCCGGCGCGATCTCGATGGCCGCCGGGGAGTGGATCTCGGTGCGCAGCCAGGTGGAGCTGTACACCGGCGTGCTCGACGAGCTGCGCACGCTCATCGCCCGCAACCCGAAGCTCGTCCTCGGCGAGCTGGTCGACCGGCTTGTCGACAGCGGCTTCGAGGCCTCTACCGCCCGCCGGGTGAGCACAGAGCTGCCACTCGAGGGCGACAATTTCATGACGTTCACGGCGCGCACGGTATTCGGGCTCGACCCCGAGGAGCTCGGCTCGCCGGTCACTGCCGCGGTCAGCTCGCTCGGCCTGTTCGCCGCCGGCGCGCTCGTGCCCCTGGTGCCCTGGTTCTTCCTGCACGGCACCGGGGCCGTCGTGCTGAGCATCGTGCTCACCGCGATGGCGAGCATGGGCGTCGGCATGGTCGTCGCCCGATCGAGCGGCGGGTCGGTCCGCCGCAGTGCGCTGCGCCAGTTGGCGATCGTGGTCGGCGTCGCCGCCGTCACCTACCTCATCGGCAAGGTGTTCGGCACCGCCGTCGGCTGACACGACCGACCGTCGACCAGCGAGGCGGCTTGCAGGCCTGGTCGATCCGAATGGCGGCCATATGGTCAGACGACGGCGAGCACACCACCGTCGACGTAGATGATCTGGCCGTTCACGAAGTTCGAGGCGTCGGACGCGAGGAACACCGCGGCGCCGACCAGCTCCTCGGTGTCGCCCCAACGCCCGGCCGGCGTTCGCGTGCGCACCCAGGCGCTGAACTGCTCGTCGTCGACCAGCGCCTGCGTCAGCCCGGTGGCGAAGTAGCCGGGGCCGATCCCGTTGGCCTGGATGCCGAAGCGGGCCCAGTCGGCACACATCGCTCGGGTGAGCATCTTCAGACCACCCTTCGTCGCGGTGTAGGCCCCGGTGCCGGGCCGGCCGACCTCGCTCATCAACGAGCACGTCGTGATCAACTTGCCGCGCCCACGCGGGATCATGTGGCGGGCCACCGCGCGCCCGACGTAGAACGCGCTCGACAGGTTCGAGTCGAGCACCTCGTGCCACGTCGCGTCGTCCAGCTCGTGGAGCGGCACGCGGCGCTGGATGCCGGCGTTCATCACACAGATGTCGATCGCTCCGATGCCGGCTTCGATGCCGTCGATCGCCGCGTCGACGGCAGCCGACTCAGTGACGTCGAAGGCGACGCTCACCGCGTCGTGGCCGTCGGCGACGAGAGCCGATGCGGCGGCGGCGAGCGCCGCGGGGTCGCGCCCGTTGAGCGCGACGCGTGCGCCGGCGCGGGCGAGGCCGCGAGCGAGCGTGAAGCCGATCCCCCGGCTCGAGCCGGTGACGAGCGCCGTGCGGCCCGAGAGGTCGAAGAGCGTCGCACTCACCAGAGGAGCCCGTGGCCGACGGCGGTCAGCACGATGCGGTACAGCGAGCTCGACGCGGTGACGAAGAGCTCGTTGCGACCCGTTCCGCCCCAGCAGCAGTTCGACACCTTCTCGGGCACCGGGATCGTGCCGAGCCGCACCCCGTTGGCGTCGTACACCTGGATCGAGTCCTCCGATGACGTGTAGACGTTGCCGTCGGTGTCGAGGCGGAATCCGTCGGCGAGACCGGGCGACACCTCGGCGAACAGCCGGCCGTTGCAGGCTCGCCGGCCATCGAGCACGTCGTAGACGCGGATGTGGCGGTTGCCGCCACCGTCGTCGCGGAACGCAGCCGAAGTGTCGGCGACGTAGAGCAGCGATCCATCGGGCGAGAAGGCGAGCCCGTTCGGCTCCTCGACATCGGTCACGACGACCTCCAGAGCTCCATCGGCCGGGTCGAAGCGGTACACGTTGCAGGCGCGGATCTCACTCTCCGCCTGGTAGCCCTCGTCGTTCGAGCGGATGCCGTAGGGCGGGTCCGTGAACCAGATCGTGCCGTCGGCGCGTACGACGAGATCGTTCGGCGAGTTGAATCGCCGGCCGTGCCAACGATCGACGAGGGTCGTCACCGCGCCGTCGTGCTCGGTGCGCAGGATGCCCCGGGCGCCGTGACTGCAGTGCACGATGCGACCGTCGGCGTCGAGCGTGTTGCCGTTGACGAAGTTCGACGGGGCGCGATGCACACTGAGCCCGTCGTCGGTCGACCACCGCAGCATCCGGTTGTTCGGGATGTCGCTCCACACGACATCGCCGGACTCGGGCAGGTACACCGGTCCCTCGGACCACACCGCGCCGGTGGCCAACCGTTCGAGCACCGCGTCGCGCGGCACGAGCGACCAGAAGCGCTCGTCCTCGGCGACGAGCGCGTGGTGAATCGAGTGGTCGGCGGGCGCGCTCATCTGGCTCGCCACCGTAGACCGCAGCCGGCCGGCTGGTTGCCGGACGGTGCCGGCCCGGTGGGTCCGGCTCGGTCGGTTCGTCCGGGACGGTCGCCTCGACCTAGCCGGCGGCGATGCGGGCGAGGTCGGCGAGCACGTCGTCGGCGTGAGCGGCGACATCGGTGACGTCGTACACGGCGCGCAGGACGCCCGTCGGGTCGATCAGGAACGACCGGCGCTCGGGGTAGTCGGCGTACTTGCTGTCGGCGTCGCGGGTGACGCCGTACGTCTTCCCGACGGTGCGGTCGACGTCCGACAGTAGCGAATACGTAAGCCCCTGCTGCTGGTGGAACGCGTGGTTGTCGGCCACGGTGTCGAACGAGGCGCCGAACACGCGGCAATCGGCATCGACAAACTGAGTGGCCCTGTCACGCAGGGCCTGGGCTTCGATCGTTCAACCAGGGGTGGCGGCCTTGGGGTACCACCACAGCAGGACCCAGTGTCCCTGCTGGGCGGCCAAGGTCACCGTCGTACCATCCTGGTCGGGCAGCGAGAAGCCGGGGGCGGCGTGCCCGATGGAGGGTGCACCGTGCGAGTTCGTCGTCATGCCGGGCAACCTACCCGTGCAGGGGACGTCAGGTTGCACCGAGCAGATCGGGGACCGCGACGACCGGCGAGGCGTCGGCGGGACGGCCGATGCGCAGGACGCCGAACGAGGCGACGAGGCAGCACCCGCCGGCGATGATCCACGCCAGCTGGTACGAGCCGGTGGCATCGCGGATCAGGCCGGCGCCGAGCGCGGCGACCGCCGCGCCGATCTGGTGGCCGGCGAACACCCAGCCGAACGCCACGGTCGCCCAGCGCTCGCCGCACACCTCGCGACACAATGCGATCGTCGGCGGCACGGTCGCCACCCAGTCGAGCCCGTAGAACACGACGAACGCCCACAGCGGCGCCGATGCCTGCCGCAACGCCGGTTCGAGGGCGAGCAGCGAGAGCCCGCGCAGGCCGTAGTACACGAAGAGCAGACGCCGCGAGTCGACACGATCGGTGAGCCAGCCCGACAGCAGGGTGCCCCCGATGTCGAGTATCCCGATGAGCGCCAGGAGACCGGCGGCGCTCTCCCGACCGATGGCGTGGTCGTGGGCGGCCGAGATGAAGTGCGTCTGGATCAACCCGTTCGTCGACAGCCCGCATACGAGGAAGCTCCCCCACAGCACCCAGAACGCACCGCTGCGGGCGACGACGCCGAGGCCTTCGAACGCGGTGGCGATCGGCCGGGGCTGCACGGGCGGCGTCGACCAGCCGGCGGGCGCGCCGTAGGCCAGAAGGCCGACGTCCTCCGGCTTGTCGCGCAGGAGGACGATCACCACGAGGGCGCCGGCGATGGCCGCCACGGCAACGGTGAACGCCACCCAGCGCCAGCCGGGACCGTCGGTGAGGCGGGTCATGAACTGCAGGAAGATCACCTGGCCGGTGGCCCCGGCGGCCGTCAGCGCGCCGGCCACCAGGCCGCGCCGGGCGACGAACCACCGGGACACCGTGGCGGCGAGCACCGACGTCATGCACCCGGTACCGATGCCGACCGCCACCCCCACAGCAACCAGAGGTGCCACGGCTGGGTGGCGTAGGCGGCGAGCCCGCCGCCGAGCGCGATGAGCCCAAGGGCGACGGTGACGACGCCGCGCAGGCCGTAGCGTCCCATGAGCGCAGCGGCGAACGGACCGGTGAGCCCGTAGAGCACGAGGTTGATGAACAGGGCGACGCCGACGGTGCCCTTCGACCAGCCGAACTCGTCGTGCAACGGGTCGATGAGCACGCCCGGCGCGGCGCGCATGCCGGCGGCGAGCAGGATCGCCAGGAACGCGACCACGAACACGATCCGGCTGCAGGGCGGGCGCCGCGACGCCCGCCGGCTGTAGTGCGGGCGCCGACTCGGATGCCGCCGTCAGACGAGCCCCAGGTCCTTGACGGCCTGGCGCTCCTCGTCCAGCTCGGCCACAGAGGCGTCGATCTTCTTGCGGCTGAAGGTGCTCACCGGAAGGTTCGCCACGATGGACCAGTCGCCGTCCTTGCACACGCACGGGAAGCCGGAGATGAGCCCCTCGGGCACGTCGTAGCTGCCGTCCGAGTACACGGCCATCGACGTCCAGTCGCCGCGGACCGTGCCGAGCGCCCAGTCGTGCATGTGGTCGATGGCGGCGTTCGCCGCGCTCGCTGCCGACGACAGGCCGCGCGCCTCGATGATCGCCGCGCCACGCTTGGCGACCGTGGGGATGAACTCCTTGTCGAGCCACTTGCGGTCGTTCACCGCGCGCGCCGCGTTCTTGCCACCGACCTTGCAGTTGAACAGGTCGGGGTACTGCGTGGTGGAGTGGTTACCCCAGATGGTCATGCGCTTCACCTCGGTGACCGGCACCTCGAGCTTCTGGGCGATCTGCGTCACCGCCCGGTTGTGATCGAGGCGCACCATCGCCGTGAACTGGCGCGGGTTCAACGCCTTGGAACCCTTCGTCGCGTTGCTCATCGCGATGAGCGCGTTGGTGTTCGCCGGGTTGCCGACCACGAGCACCTTCACCGCGCGGTTGGCGCTGCGGGCCAGGGCCTCGCCCTGCGGCTTGAAGATGCCCCCGTTGGCCGACAGCAGGTCGGCGCGCTCCATCCCCGCCTTGCGCGGCATCGCCCCGACGAGCATGGCGTAGTCGGCATCGCCGAACGCGATGTCGGCGTCGTCGGACTGGACGATGCCGGCGAGCAGCGGGAAGGCACAGTCGTCGAGCTCCATCGCCACGCCTCTGAGCGCGTTGAGCGCCGGCGTCACTTCGAGCAGCTGGAGGATCACCGGCTGCTTCGGACCGAGCATCGCGCCGGACGCGATGCGATAGAGGAGGCTGTAGCCGATCTGGCCGGCAGCGCCGGTGACGGCGACGCGGACCGGCGCGGGAGCGTTCGTGGACATACCCGCGAGCGTAGGCCGCCGCCCGTCACGCCGACCAACGGCCGGCGCCGATCAGGCGACGATCAGGCGACGGGAAGACCGAGCGCGGCGTAGATCTCGCGGCTCGCGGTCGAGCGGTTGAGCGTGTAGAAGTGCAGGCCGGGCGCGCCGGCGGCGAGCAGTTCGCGGCACAGCTCCGTCGCCGCCGCGACCCCCGCGGCGCGCACCACCTCGGGACCGCCCGACTCGGCCGCTACGACCAACCGATCGGCGAGCGCGGCCGGGAACTTCGCACCCGACATCGTGGCCATGCGCTGGACCTGGGCGAGGTTCGTCACCGGCATGATCCCGGGGATCACCGGCTTCGTGCAGCCGAGGGCGGCCAGTTCGTCGACGAGGCGGACGTAGTGCTCCACCTCGAAGAACAGCTGCGTGATGGCGTAGTCGGCGACGGCGAG
>JAYUAM010000495.1:0-4106 GCA_043741295.1 Acidimicrobiia bacterium | reverse complement strand
TGCCGGCCGCGGCCGTGCAGGCTTCGACGGCGACGCTCGCGCCGGCGATCGTCAAGACGCTCACCGCCGACGCGTCCGGCCTCTTCGCCTTCGCCGATCTGCCCACCCCCGCGACCTACGAGGTCGTGGCCAGCAAACCCGGCCTCGAATCCGAGGTGCGGTCGGTGCACCTTGATCCGGGGGCCGCCGTGACCGGCCTCACGCTCCTGCTCCACCAGGGCGTCGGCGTCATCGCCGGGCAGGTCGTCGACCGCGCCGGTGTCGGCGTCGGCAACGTCAAGGTGGCGATCACCGACGGCTCGAACAACCGGAGCACGCTCACCCTCTCCGGCGCCGCCCCCGACGCCGGTCGCTTCGAGCTTCGCAACCTGCAGACGCCGGCGACGTACTCGCTGACGTTCTCGGCCGATGGCTGGTTCAGCCAGAGCCAGACGCTGCACCTCGACACGGACCAGATCGCCAGCGGGATCCAGGTGGTGCTCGTGCCGAGCATCGGCGCGATGGGCGGCACCGTCACCGACTCGGCCGGCAAGCCGCTCGGCGGCGTCACGGTGTCCGTGGTCGGTCCGGGCACGACCCGCATCGGCGCGAGCCTCACGAACGGGTTCGTCGGGGCCTGGCAGATCCAGGATCTTGCCATCCCCGGCACCTACACGGTGTCGTTCTCGGCCCCTGGTTTCGCCGGCCAGACGATCGCCGTCGACATCACGATGGACAACGCGATCCGCACCGACGTGAACGCCGTTCTGACCGGCGCCACCGCCTCGGTGTCCGGCACGGTCCGCGAGCTCGGGCATCCCACCGACGAGCCCGGCTGCAACCCGAACGACGACGTACTGGACGACTGCCGGTACCGGCTCGGTCAGGTGATCGTCACGATGGCCAGCGCAACGCTCAACCGGCACACGGTGACGGCCGATAGTCCGACGGGCGCCTTTCGGTTCGACGGGATCGTACCGGGTGCCTACACCATCACCTTGTCCCGCGTCGGCTCCTCCTCCCAGACCGTCTTCGTCGAGCTCGCCGCCGGCGAGGCCCGAACGCTGCCCGACATCTTCCTCGAACCCCAGGCCCGCATCACCGGACGCATCACCACGAACGGCATCGCCACCGCCAACATCGGCGTCCGCGTCTACCGGCTCGCCGACTACCCCAACCTCCCGGTCGCAGTCACGGCCACCGACAACCTCGGCAACTTCAGCATCATCGGTCTCGACGCTCCCGAAACCTATGTCATCGAGTATCAGGTTCCGGCGGGCGGAGCGGTCCGCACGTCGAAGCAGGTCTTCCTCCAACCCGGCGCCCAGGGCGACGGCTCCCTCGCCCTCTAGCTAGGACCAGCCATGCTGCTCGTCGAGATCCACGACCAAGAATCGCAGGCCGCGCCGGGCGCCGAGGTGCCGGTGACCGTGACGGTCACGAACAACGGACCGCGCCCCGTCGAGCCCGTGCTCGAGGTCGCCGGGCTCGACGGCGGACGCGTCGACGGCGGCGACGCCATCGGCACGCTGGCCCCGGGCGAGTCAGCGACGACGACCCTGCGGGTGGCGCTGCCCGACGATGCCGCTGCGGGCACGCGCCAGATGGCCGTCGTCGCCGGCGACCGTCGGGGCGGCGAGGCCGGCGCGACCGCGACGTTCTCCGTCCACACCGCATCCGCCGCCGCCCTGTCGATGCACGTCAGCCCGCGCAAGCAGCGCGGTCGCATGGGCGGACGCATCCGGGTCGAGCTGCACAACCACGGCACCGAATCGTTGCAGGTTGCCCTCACGGCCACGGGCGACGGCGTGTCCGCCAAGCTGCGATACCCGACGGTGACCCTCGCGCCGGGCGGCCATGCCCGTGTCCCGGGCCGCCTGCGCGCCCATCGTCCGGCCGTGTTGCGCGAGCGCCATTGCGGCTTCGTGGTCAGCGCCCAGGGTGCGTCGACGCCGACGAGGGCAACGGGCACACTCACCCAGTTGACGCTGATGCCGCGGACGTTCCGCTCGCTCGTCGCGCTCCTGCTGCTCGTCGCACTGTGGGCGGGCGGCGCAGTCCTCGCAATCCGCAAGGTCGGCTCGTCCGGTTCCGCGGCACCGACGACGACCGTGGCCGCACCGCCCGCCGCTGGCGCCGCAGGCTCCACCGGCGATGCCGCCGCTGATCCGACGACGGCCGGGGCCACTGGCGCGGCCGGTCCGGGCGGCGCCGCCGCAGCGCCCGCTGCCGGCACCCCGGTGGTCGACGCCGCCACGGGAGCGACGGCGACGGGCGAGGCGGCGGCCGAGCTCGTGCAGGCCTCCGCCTCGATCGGCGGGACGATCGACGGGCCGGAGCCGAAGAGCGGCGTGTCGGTGCGGCTGGAGCGCGTCTCGATCGGCGATGTGCCCAGCGGTACAAAGGCGGGCAAGGTCTTCGCCCAGCAGGCCGGGTTGCTTTCGCAGACCACCGAGATCCTTCCGCGCCAGGACACGATCACCGACGAGGGCGGCCACTTCCGCTTCGCCGACGGCATCACGGTGCCGGGGCTCTACCGCATCACGGTTTCCCGGGTCGGGTTCGACTCGGCGAGCGTGCTGACCCAGCTCAGCGTCGAACGGCCCATCTCGGAGCTGGCGATCACGCTCGTGCCGGCGAAGGGCCGGATCGGCGGACGCGTGGTCGGCAGCGACGGGCAGCCGATCGGCGATGCCACCGTCACCGTCGTCGACGACACCGTCACCTACAGCACGAGGACCGCATCCACGGGCGACATCGGCAGCTGGAGCATCGACGGTGTGAACACGCCATCGAGCTACGTGATCACTGCATCGGCCGCCGGCTTCGGGGCGAGCACGGTGGTCATCGCCCTCAAAGGCGGCGAGAGCCGCGCCGATGTCGGCCTCACGCTGACTGCGGGGACGGCGACGATCGTCGGCATCGTGTCGAGCCGGGGTGATCCGGTCGGCGGCATAGACGTCAAGGTCACCTCCGTCAGCGGTGACCTCACGCGGACCACCACGACCCTCACCGACTCGTCCGTGCGCGGCCGCTTCACCGTTCCCGCGTTGCCGTTCGGCCGCTACACGGTCACGTTCACCGGCGACGGCTGGCTCACGGACACCCGCGAGATCACGGTGTCCTCGAGCGCGGAGACCGTCAACGTCGACGACTTCCGCCGCTCGACGGCGACGATCCAGGGCCGCGTCTTCCAGGACGCCGTCGGCGCCTGCGAGTATCCGGTGCCGGGGGTGGCCGCCACGGTCACCCCACAGCCGTGCGGCAACGTCGGCGTGACCGTGCGCAACGACACCGGCGTCTGGCGTACGACGTCCGCATCCGGCACCGGCGAGTTCCGCATCAGCGGCATCCCCGCCGGCACCTACACCGTGACGTTCGAGCGGTTCAGCTACCTCGCCGTGACGATCCAGGCGACGGTCGGTGCCGGCGACGTCCTGACCCTCGGCAACGCCAACGCAACCGGGTACGACCCGGTGCGTCTCACCCTGATCGCCGGCTCGGACCTCGCACGATCCTCGGCCCGCATCGTCCTGCGCGACGACTCTGCGCTCACGACCACGCTCGCCGTGTCCTGCCTCAGTCCCGAGGTGACCATGTCCGAGTCCGGGGGACCGCCGCAGCCGGTCGCGGTGGCGCGCGGTCCCGGGTGCCCGACCGGCCCGTCGCCGACCGATCCGGTGACGTGCGTGACGAGCTCGACCGCCACGGGTCTGCGGGGCTGCCTCGTCGGCTCCGGCGGCATCCGCATCGAAGGCCTCACACCGGGGGCGAAGACGTTCACGTTCTCGCTGGACGGGTTCGACCTGGGCACGATCGTCGCGTCTGTGCCGACGAACGGGCTCGCCGAGCTCGGCGACCTCCGCCTGCTCCCGCTCGGTTCCGTCGCCGGTCAACTCACCGGCGTCAGCGACACCCCGGTCGCCGGAGGGCGCCTGTTCATCCACCCGACGGACGCGAACGTCGTCCTGCGCGATCCCCACGGCGCCACGGATGGCGGCTGGTACGCCTGCACCTACGACGTCAGCGGCACGGGCACTCCCGTGAAAGGCCGGTGCGTCGACGCCTCCGCCAGTGGCGACTTCGGCTTCCGGCGCGCCCTGCCGACCGGCACGTACGAGATCGTG
>JAYUAM010000494.1:0-4106 GCA_043741295.1 Acidimicrobiia bacterium | reverse complement strand
ACGCGTCGCTGGCCCTCGTCGGGTCGCTGCGCGGCCGCAAGCTGCTGCTCGCCGGCAACCACGACCGCTGCTGGGCCGGCCACGGCGACCGCGCGCTCCCCTGGGTCGATCGCTACCTCGCCGCCGGTTTCGCCGAGATCCACCAGGGCGCGATCGGCCTCACCGTCGACGGCTGCGACGTGCTCGCCTGCCACTTCCCGTACCGCGGCGACAGCCACGACGACGAGCGCTTCGTCCCCGAGCGTCCGGTCGACCAGGGCGAGTGGCTGCTGCACGGCCACGTCCACGAACGCTGGCGGCAGGACGGCCGCATGCTCAACGTCGGCGTCGACGTGTGGGACTACCGGCCCATCAGCGAGCATCAGCTCGCCGCGCTGATCCGGGCCAGCTGATCCGGGCCAGCTGATCCGGGCCAGCTGATCCGGGCCAGCTGATCCCGAGCCGGTTGACCCGGGCCGCGCCAGCTGCGCGAGGCTCGGGCGATGGCCGACGAGATCACGCCGTTCCGCATCGCCGTTCCCGATTCCGTGCTCGACGACCTGCGCGAGCGGCTCGCCCGCACGCGCTGGCCGGACCAGATCCCCGGGACCACGTGGGAGTACGGCAGCGAGCTCGCCACCGTGCAGGACCTGTGCCGCTACTGGCTCGACGAGTTCGACTGGCGGGCGGCCGAGGCCCGGCTCAACGAGTGGCCACAGTTCGAGACCGACGTCGACGGTCTGCACGTCCACTTCGCCCACGTCCGCAGCCCGCACCCCGACGCCGTGCCGCTCTGCATCACCCACGGCTGGCCCGGCTCGATCGCCGAGTTCACCAAGATCGTCGGACCGCTCACCGACCCCACCGCCCACGGCGGCGACGCCGCCGACGCCTTCCACGTCGTCGCCCCGTCGATGCCCGGCTACGGCTTCAGTGGACCGACCTCGGAGACCGGCGTCGACATCCGTCGCGTCGCCCGAACCAACGTCGCGCTGATGGCCCGCCTCGGCTACGAGCGCTACGGCGCGCAGGGCGGCGACTGGGGCGCCATCGCCACCGCCGAGATGGGCCTGATCGACGCCGACCACCTGCACGGCATCCACGTCAACATGGCCGTACCTCGCCCGCCGAAGGGCGACGACCGCATGGCCGGCGTGCTGCCCGAGGAGATCGAGGGTCTGCAAGCAGTCGCCGAGTTCCGCGAACGGGAGTCCGGCTACCAGCACATTCAACGCACGCGACCCCAGACGCTCGCCTACGGGCTCACCGACTCCCCCGCCGGGCTCGCCGGCTGGATCGTGGAGAAGTTCCGCGTGTGGAGCGACTGCGACGGCGACGTCTTCAGCCGCTTCACGCGCGACGAGCTGCTCACCAACATCATGATCTACTGGGTCACCGGCACGATCAACGCGTCGACGCGTCTCTACTACGAGACGTTCCGCGCCGGTCACCTCGGCTCGACCGACGCCCGCGTCGACGTGCCGACCGCCATCGCCATCTTCCCGAAGGAGATCTACCGCCCGCCGCGCGTGTGGTGCGAGGGCGTGTACAACGTGCAGCAGTTCACCCGGATGCCCTCCGGTGGGCACTTCGCGGCGATGGAGGAGCCGGCGCTGCTCGTCGACGACCTGCGCACGTTCTTCCGCCAGTTCCGCTAACACGGCGCCGGCGCTTCCGCTGAGCGCGGGTCTACACGCTCCCGCCGAGCACTCGTTCAGCGCCGGCGCGATGATGGCGCGATGCCCGACATCGAACGCGACGACACCGAGTGGCGTCAGCTCCTCTCGCCCGAGCAGTACCAGGTGCTCCGCCACGGGGCCACCGAGCGCGCCTTCACCGGCGAGTACGTCGACTGCCACGACGACGGCACGTACGCGTGCGCGGCGTGCGGCGCGGCCTTGTTCGACGCCGGCACGAAGTTCGAATCGGGCTCGGGCTGGCCGAGCTTCTTCGACGCCGTCTCACCCGACGCCGTCGAGCGGATCACCGACCGCTCGCACGGCATGGTGCGCGTCGAGGCACGCTGCCGACGCTGTGGCTCGCACCTCGGCCACGTCTTTCCGGACGGCCCGGCACCGACCGGCGACCGCTTCTGCATGAACAGCCTCGCCCTCAAGCTCGTGCCGCCGAACGAGACCGGCTGACCACGCCGGCTGACCGGCGCCACGGCGCCGGAACCGCCGGAGCACCGTGGCGCATCACGCGGCCACCGCGCCGAGGGCGAGGAAGGCGCCGCCGTCGGGTACCCGTTCGAACACCCAGTCCCAAATGCCCGAGCGGATGTCGTATACCCCCAGGTCGTAACGACCGAGGTCGTCGGTGCCCGACCCGTCGAACGCCTGCACGTAGCCGTACGGGCCCGACCAGGCGATAGGCCTCGGCTGACGGTAGGCGTGGATGCGGGCGTGCACGCCGCCGTCGGCTCGGGTGAACACGACATCGGCGCCGCCCGACTCGGTGCCGAAGCGAACGCCGTCGAGGAGGTCGGATGCGGTCTCGAACGGGTCGAGCGACGCAGCGCGGTCACGGTAGGCGCCGTCGCGAAGGTCGATGCGACGCAGCTTCGTCGGCCGACCGGTCGGTCCCTGGGCGAACCCGATGTCGATGCTGTGGGCGCCCGCGACCACGAACACTCCGCCGTAGGGGACATCGTTCGGTTCGGGCAGGTAGCTGGCGAACCGGCGCGTGACGAGATCGAACGACACCAGCCGCATCCGGTAGCTGCCGTCGGCCTCGGGTTGCACGCCTTCGAGGTACACGATCCAGCGGTTGCCGACGATGGCCGTCGGTGAGCCTCCGCAGGCCGACGGCGTCCAGATCGCATCGGTGTCCAACCTCGTGAGCGTCCAACCCGGCGCGGCCGCGAACTGCCCGATGGCGTTCTCATCGACGACGGCCAGCATGCTCCGGTCGTAGCCGGACTTGCTCAGGCGCACGAGCACTCCCGAGCCCGGGTGATCTCCCGGGCTGTGCGTGCCCGGCACGATCGGCAACGTGCCGTCCGGCTCGCCGGCATCTTCGGTGGCGGCGAGATCCGTCGGCGAGGACCCGCTCGCGTCGACGAGGACGCCGGCCGGCACGGCCAGCCGAGCCGGTCGCATCTCGGGCGGTCCGTCGAACGCCACGGGCCGCCGATGCAGCGCCCCGACGGCCACCTTGCCGACCTGCCGGCCGAGTTCGAAACCCGCGTCGTTGTCGATCGGGAAGTGGATGCCGGCCATCAACCGCGAGTCGCGCGCTTCTTCGGCGTCGGCCATCCACACGGCGGCCTTCCCCGGCACGAGCAGGGCGAGCAGCATCGCGGCAGCGGCCGACACGGTGGAGTGGCCGCTCACGTAGCCGGGGAATCGCGGGTCGGGCATCGCCGTCGTCACCGACGGGTCGACCATGTCGGGACGGGCCGTCCAATAGGTGAACTTCACCTTCCAGGTCTCCACGAACGCGTCGGCGAGCGTGCGGGCAAGGTCGGACTGCAGGTGGGCGTACGCCGTGTCGTCGGCAGCCGTGGGCGAGCCCTTCAACTCGTCGGCGAGCACGTCCTGCCAGATGCCGGCCGGCGTGTTCGTACCGGGAGCCCCGCCCCAGAAGTTGATCCGGTTCGCCCAGCGCGCATCGCGGGCAGCCACGGCACGCTTGACGGCGGCGAGTTGCGCCTGCTGCTCGGCCGAGCCCGGAGCCGGTGGCTCGGGCACGCTGAACGCCGAGTCGGCCACGAGCCAACGTCGCCACGAACCGGCCGTCGGCGACAGCGGCGGCTTGCCGTCGACGGCTCGCCACAGTCCCGCGCCCGCGGGCTCGGTGGGCGCCACGGCATTGTCGAACCCGTCGGCTTTCGCCCGGATGATGAGGCGCTCGACGGCCGCGACGACGTCTGCCGGGCCGGCGTCGATACTGGGGACGAGTCCGGCCGCCGACGTGGCCGCTGCGAACGCCACCGCTGACGTCGGCCGCACGGCATCGACGACCGTGACGACGGCGTGACCCGCCTGCGCCGCGGTCGCGCCAGCGTCGAGGGCGTCGGCGTAGGCGGTGGCGGCGTACGCGTAGAGCCGGGCCGCCTCCGGCGGCGTCGGCTTTGCGTCGCGCACGAGAGCCTCGACCGACTCCAGCCACCGTCGCGCGGTGCC
>JAYUAM010000493.1:0-4107 GCA_043741295.1 Acidimicrobiia bacterium | reverse complement strand
CTCGGCTTCCCGGATGCCGACACCGAGCAGCTGAAGACGTGGAGCCGCACGCGCGTCCTGCTCACCTACGGCCGGCTGTCCGGGGCCGAGCAGGTTTCTGTGGCCGGCGACATCGTGTCGATGTGGCGCTACGTGGAGGACTTCGTCGCCGATCGTGTGGCCGCGCCGGCCGACGACCTCACCAGCGATCTGGCACGACTCTCGGTCGACAAGCCCGACCAGCTCGACGAGTTCGACATCGTCAACATCGTGTACTCGATGGCCCTCGCCGGCCACGAGACCACATGCAACACGATCGGCAACGGCCTCAAGGCGCTGCTCAGGCACCGCTCGCAGTGGCAGCGGCTGATCGACGACCGATCGCTCGTGCCCAACGCGGTGGAAGAGGTCCTCCGGTTCGACGGCCCGGTGATCAACCACCGTCGCACCGCCCGCGTCGACGTCGAGATCGGGGGCATCACGATTCCGGCCGGGAGCCGCGTGATGCTCGGGTTCGCCTCCGCCGGCCGCGATCCCGCCGCGTTCGCCGACCCCGACGTGTTCGACGTCGGTCGCGAGGACGCCGAGCTCCACCTCGAGTTCGGCAGGGGAGCGCACCTCTGCCTCGGAATGCCGCTCGGGCGACTGGAGACGCGCATCGCCCTCGAGCTGCTCACCGAGCTGACGCCCGACATCGAGCTCGTGCCGGATCAGGAGTACCAGTAAAGCCCGAATGCCCTGTTCCGTGGGTTGCAGCGGCGGCTGATCGCGCCCGGGGGCAACGCCGCCGGCGATCGGCGCACCGCCGGGTGAGGCCGAGATGACCGAGCCCACCGTCGACGAGGCGAGGCTCCGGTAGGCGCGAATCGCGTTTCTGACACTTGTGATACCTTCCTGGCGTCGTCGGACACCAGGGGGATCGCCGTGACGGACACCGACCGCATCGTCGTCGACTTCGATCAGCACTCGCCCGAGTACCAGGCCCGATCGGCCGAGCTAAGCCACGAGCTGCGCGGTCGGTGCCCGGTCGTCTGGAGCGAGCACCACGGCGGGTACTGGGTCGTCACCGGGCTCGACGAGGTCAGCGAGATGTACAAGCACCCCGAGCTGTTCTCGGCGGTCAAGGACGTCACCGACCCGACGAGCGTGTACCGCGGCATCCAGATCCCCGACGCCAACCCGCAGATCACCGCGGGGTTCCTCGAGATGGATCCGCCAAAGCAGCTCGACTTCCGCCGGGTGCTCAACCCGTACCTGTCGCCGACCGCCATCGAGCGGTGGGAGCCGCTCGTGCGCGACGTCACCCACGCCTGCATCAACGAGGTGATCGAGACCGGACGGCTCGACTTCGTCGACGACATCGTGAACATCGTCCCCGCCGTGCTCACGATGGCGATGCTCGGCCTGCCGCTCGCGGACTGGGTCGTGTACTGCGACCCGACGCACGCCCTCGTCTACACCCCACCGGACAGCCCCGACCTCGCCCGCGTGCAACAGGACGGGCTGACGATGGTCATGACTCTGGCCGGTTCGATAGCGGCCGCCCGTCAGACGTCGCGGCCCGGCATCATCAAGGCGCTGATCGAAGCCCGCGTCGACGGTGAGCCGCTCGACGACGCCGGCATCATCGGCACCGTCTTCCTCGTGATCGGCGGCGGCTTCGATACGACGACGGCCTTCACCTCGAACGTCTGGCGCTGGCTGTACGAGAACCCCGCGGAGAAGGCCCGGCTCGTCGCCGACCGCGCGCTGCTCGACACCGCCACCGAAGAGTTCCTCCGCTACTTCAGCCCGTCGCAGGGCGATGCCCGGACGGTCACGCAGAACTGCGAGGTCGCCGGCTACAAGTTCTCCGAGGGCGAGCGGATCCTGCTGTCGTTCGCCATGCCGAACCGCGACCCGAAGTACTTCGAGGATCCCGACACGGTGAAGCTCGACCGCTTCCCCAACCGGCACGCGGCGTTCGGACTCGGCAACCACCGGTGCATCGGCTCGAACATCGCCCGCATGCAGTTCAAGACGATCATGTGGGAGACGCTGCGGCGGATCCCCGACTACGCCATCGACTACGAGGGCGTCGAGCGCTACGCCACCATCGGCGTGATCAACGGCAACAAGCACATGCCAGCGACGTTCGCACCCGGCGAGCGTCAAGGCCCCGGGCTGGCGGAGATGATGGCGATCTGGCAGGCGCGGCTCGACGGAGAAGCCGCCGACGCGGCCGATGCGGTCGACGCGGCCGCTTTGACGGGGAAGTGACGACGATGCGGGTCTGGGTCGACGAAGACATCTGTCAGGGCCACACGCTGTGCCACATGGCCGCGCCCGATGTGTTCCACCTGCGCGACGAGGACGGCCATGCCTACGTAGCGGTCGACGAGTTCACGCCCGAGGTCGTTGCCGCTGCCAGGCGGGCCGCGCTCACGTGCCCCGAGCAGGCGATCCGCGTCGAGGAATGAGCGCGAGGGCGTGACGCGACGGGCGCGCTTCTAGGGGTCGCTGGAACGATGGATGCACGAGTGAACCGTGACACCTTGGCGAACCTGGCGCGCCTGCTGTCGCCGGCCACGGTCGCCGTCGTCGGCGCGAACGAGCAGCTCGCCATGTCGAACAACGCAGTCCTGCCGATGCTCGAGGCCGGCCGCGATGTGGCGCTCGTCAACCCCCGGCGCGACACGCTCTACGGCCGTGGGGTGCACGCCGACCTCAGCTCGATCGGCTCGCCAATCGACGCCGTCCTGGCGCTGGTGAACGCCGAACGATCGATCGCGGTCGTCGAGGAGGCAGCCGAGATCGGCTGCGGCGGTGTGGTCGTGTCGGCGGCGGGGTTCGCCGAGGCCGGCGACGCAGGGGCCGACCTCCAGCGCCGCCTGCTCGACGTCGCCCGCCGCACCGGCATCGCCGTCGTTGGACCGAACGGCGCCGGCTTCAAGAACGTCCCGCTCGAGGTCAACCTGTTCACGGGCGGCCGCCTCGACCTGCCCGTCGCCGGTGTCGCCACGGTCGGCGGCGTGAGCATCGTCTCGCAGAGCGGGTTCCTCGTCCGCTCCGCCATGGCGGCCGCCAAGGAGCGCGCGCTCGGGGTGTCGATCGCCGTGTCGTCCGGGAACGAGGCGGTGTGCGATCTCGTCGACCACGTCGGCGTGCTCACCGGCGACCCGCACACGTCGGTGATCTGTCTCGTGATCGAAACCGTACGCCGCCCCGCCGCGTTCTTTGCCGCCGTCGTGGGCGCGCAAGCCGCCGGCAAGGTGGTGATCGCGCTCGAGCTCGGCCGTTCCGAGCGCGCCCGGCTGATCATGCAGTCGCACACGAGCGCCATCGCGGACGAGAGCTGGGTGTACGACCTCGCGTTCCGGGAGCACGGCGTCGTCGCCGCCAGCGACATCGACGAGCTGCTCGACCGGGCGCAGCTCGCCGTGCAGCTGCCGCCGGAGCGGCATCGCCGGATCGGCCGCATCGGCATGATCACCACCTCCGGCGGCGTGGCGGCGCTCGCCACCGACCTCGCCGACGACATCGACGCACCCCTGCCGCCGCTGCCCGAGATCGAGGCGTGGGTGCGCGAGCGGGTACCCGGTGACACCGTCAACCCGCTCGACCTCACGGGCTTCGTGATGACGAAGGCCGAGCTGATGGAGGAGGTGTTCGACACCTACGCCGGCGCGGTCGACGCGCTCGTCCTCGGATGGTGGACCGGCGAGGGCGACGAGGGCTGGAGCCGGACGCTGCTCGGCCCGTTCGCCAATGCGGCAGCGCGCGCCGACATCCCGTTCGTCGTGAGCCCGGTGGAGGCCACGGGCGTCGGAGCGTGGGTGGCCGAGTGGCGCGAGCGCGGCCTGCTGTTCACACGCGGCGTGCAGTCCCTGTACCGAGCCGTCGACACCCTCGGACGCGATGCGCCGCGGGGTCCGCGGGCACCCGTCGAGCTTGCGCCGTCTGTGCCGCCGACGCTCGTGCCGAGCGCGGCCGGCCCGATGGTGGGGTTCGGCGACGCCATGGCCCTCGTGGCAGCGGCTGGTGTGGCCGTGGCGCCCTGGGTCGTGATCGAGGCCGGCGACGTCGACCACCCCGACATCGATGGCTTCGGTGACCATCTCGTGGTGAAGCTCGCCGACGTGCCCCACC
>JAYUAM010000492.1:0-1631 GCA_043741295.1 Acidimicrobiia bacterium | reverse complement strand
GTCGTCGCGTCGGTTGCGGTCGGAGGCGGGGCATGAACCGGTTGCTGTGGGAACCGATCGTCCGGGCAGCCTTGCTCGAAGACCTCGGCCGGGCCGGCGACGTGACGAGCGACGCCACGATCGCTCTGGAGACGACCGCGACGGCCGTGATCGTCGCCCGGGAGGACGGCGTCCTCGCTGGCGTGGAACCATCGGTCGCCGCCTTCGCCATCCTCGATCCGTCGGTTCGCGTCACGTTGCACCTCGCCGACGGCGCCTCGGTGGTGCGGGGCGCGGTGATCGCCACCGTCGCCGGGTCGGCCCGTTCGATCCTCGCCGCCGAGCGCACGTGCCTCAACCTGCTCGGCCACCTGTCGGGCATCGCGACGGCGACGCGTTCGGTCGTCGACCTCGTCGCCGGATCGGGCGCGGCGGTCGTCGACACCCGCAAGACGACGCCCGGGCTGCGGGCCCTCGAGAAGGCGGCCGTGCGCTCTGGCGGGGGCAGCAACCACCGCTTCGGCCTCGACGACGCCGTCCTCATCAAAGACAACCACGTCGCGATGGCGGGCGGGATCACCGCGGCCGTGACGCGGGCACGACAGCACGTCGGCCACCTCGTGAAGATCGAGGTCGAGGTCGACACGCTCGAACAGCTCGACGAGGCCCTCGCTCTACCGGTCGACGTGGTGATGCTCGACAACTTCGATCTCGGCCAACTGCGCACCGGTGTCGCCCGTGTGCGCGATGTCGAGAAGGCGACCGGTCGGCGCGTGCTGGTGGAGGCATCGGGCGGCATCCGGCCCGACACGGCTGCTGCCGTCGCGGCGACGGGTGTCGACCTGCTGAGCCTCGGCTGGCTCACCCATTCGGCCCCGAACCTCGACGTCGCCCTCGACATCGAACTCGAGACCTGAGGGGACGTCGACGGCCTGCGACGAACTCGGGTGACCTGACCGGACGTCGACGCAGGCCCGGTGAAGGGTCATCTTCTGTCGACCCGGCATCCGAACGTTGACGGGCTGGCTGCGGTGGACGCCCGCACGAGGTCAACGTTTTCAACGGAAGCACCGAGGTCTGGCGCCCGGACGGCCGGGACTTCCTGGGCGGCGCCGCCGTATGCTCGGTCGCAGTCCGCTGCCCAGGAGGTCGACCCATGGCTGGTTCGTACATCGTCGCCGGAGCCCGCACGCCGATCGGCAAGATGAGCGGCGCGCTCGCCGGCTTCACCGCCGCCGAGTTGGGCGGGTTCGCCATCCGGGCCGCCCTCGAACGGGCCGGGGTGGAGCCACACGAGGTCGACCACGTGATCATGGGTCAGGTGCTCATGGCCGGGCAGGGGCAGGTGCCGTCGCGCCAGGCTGCGGTCAACGCCGGCATCCCGATGAGCGTGCCGGCGGTCAACATCAACAAGGTGTGCCTCTCGGGGCTCAACGCCATCTACCTCGCCGACCAGATGATCGCCGCCGGAGACGCCGACATCGTCGTTGCGGGCGGTATGGAGTCGATGACGCAGGCCCCGTATCTCGCCGCCGGCGCCCGCAGCGGGTTCCGGTACGGCAACACCGAACTGGCCGACGCGATCATCCGTGACGGCCTGTTCTGTGCCTTCGACGCCTGCCTCATGGGCACGAGCACCGAGCGCTACAACG
>JAYUAM010000491.1:0-9532 GCA_043741295.1 Acidimicrobiia bacterium | reverse complement strand
TGTTCACGGGCAATCGCGGCTGCGTCGTCGACGACGAGGAACGGGTCGTGCGCCACCACGGAAGCTCGCTGTGGATCACGTGCGTGACCGAGTTCCGCGATTGGCGTTGGCCGCTGGCGCGACCGCGCCGGTGGACGCCGTTGTTCTTCCTTGACGATGCAGTTGCGTTAGCCGCCGGGCACCGCCCGTGCGCTACCTGCCGACGACCCGACTACCGCGCCTACCGCGACGCGCTCACGCAAGCGACCGGTGCGCAGACGCCACTGCGGGCGTGGGAGATGAACAAGCGTCTCAACGCCGAGCGGTTGCGGCTGGGCCGTGGGTTCCACCGGGCTACCGATCGCATCGTGTGGCCCTCGCCGTTCGCCGATCTTCCCGACGGCTGCGTCGTCGTCATCGCCGGGAAGGACTGTCAGCTCGTCGTGGGCGACCGCTTGCTCTCCTTCTCGTTCGCCGGTTGGGGCGAGCCGACGCCGAGACCGCGCCAGGGGCTCGCCGAGGTCTTGACCCCGCCGACGTCGGTGGTCGCGCTGATGCATGGCTACCGGCCAGTGCTTCATCCGAGCGCCGCACCGAGCTGACACTTCTACAGCGCGCTGCCGGATGCGGTCTGCATGGCGTCGAGGTAGCGCTTCGTGGCCGCCCGTTGGAGCGCGCGTGCGGCGAGAGGACAGGCCCGAGCGAGGGGATGGCGGGACCGTGAGCAGGCGACGATCTCGAACACGACGGTGTCGTCGTGGCGCGCGACGGTGAAGGACTCTTCGCCCTGTTCCGGATGGACCGGAAGCGTGCCGTAGGCGAAGCCGACGCGATCCGGTCGCTCGGTCACATCGACGACTCTGCAAACCACGTCGATGAACCCGATCGGCAAGGGGGCTGCCATGGCTACCACTGAGCCGATCTCGGCCGGGCCGTCGGCACAGAGCAGCAGACCGGCGCCACGGTGGACGTCCCAGTGCCGCAGGGCATGAACTGCACGCTGGAACACGTCGTCGCCGTGACCCAGCTCCCTCGACCAGCGATCGATGCGGTAGCCAGAAGGGGCGGTCGTGGCCGAGGACAACCCGACGGGCGAGTACGTGATCGGCATCGACCGGGATGCGTCCCGGAGGGCCCTGAGGTGGTCGGGGTCAGGCTTCGCCAATCGGATCGTCATGCATCGAGTCTGTCTCGACCGCCGGTGTGGTTGCCCTGTCTTACGTTTCGTCGTACAGTTCCCGTGTGCCAGTGGTGAACTTCCGAACCGATGAGCGATCTGAACGTGCCTTGGCCGAACTGACGGCTGACGGATCGACGGTCTCCGAGGCGATCCGTCAGGCCCTCGTCGATGCCGTCCGGTTGCGCCGCCGCGAACAGATGCGAGCCGAGTCTCGTGAACTGTTGAACGACGAGGGCGATCGCGCCGAGAGCGGCCAGGTCCTGGCCGAGATGGACGAACTTCGTGCGTGGTGACGTCCATCGGTTGCGCGCCCCGAAGGCGGCGCAGGGTCACGAGCAGGGAGGAGAGCGGTACGCCGTCATCGTCCAATCCGACGACCTGATGCTGTCGACACAGCTGGTCGCGCCAACGTCGACGTCCTCGCCGCCTACGAGCTTCCGGCCGACGATCACGATCGCTGACGTCGAGACCCAGGTTCTGGTCGAGCAGACCTCGGCTGTTGCGCCCGAGCGTCTCGGCGCGTTCGTTGGCCGCTTGAGCTTCGACGAGCTCGCGTCGATCGACGAGGCGTTGCGACTCGTGCTCGAACTCGACTGATCGCCCGACGAGACGACCGCAAGCCGACGAGCCGGCGAACTACACGTCGGCTTCGTCCGGTGTGGTCGCCCCCGGCCGAAGCCGCTCGTCGTGCCAGTCCCTAATCGCGCGGGCGACGAGGTCGGGAGCGTCGCACATCGGGAAGTGGTAGCCCTTCGGTACGGTGACCTGAGTGGCGCGCGGGAAGCGGGCCCTCCATCGCGGATGGAACCGGAGCGGGTCGTTGCGTTGCCCGAAGATCGTGAGCAGGGGTCGGTCGGCGAGGCCCGCTACGGCGCTGTCCGTCGGCCCGTAGTCGTGTCGGCGGGCTGCGGCTATGTAGCGATGAAAGACGCGCCGCTGTGGCCGGCGGAACCCACGGCGGTACGCGCGGCGCGTCGGCCGGTCCCAGTTGCGGGCGACACCGAAGCGGGTGGCGCTGGCGTAGGTCATCCAGCCGGTGAACGCGTCGATCTCGCGCGCGGCCGGGTTGCCCATGCTGGCGAGCATCGCCCGAAACGCGATCCCGTCCGGTTTCCAGCCGAACCCGTTGATGACGACGAGTCCAACGACGCGATCGGGCCACTGTCCTGCGGCGTCAAGAGCGGCGATAGCGCCGAGATCGTGCACCACCAGGGTCAGGTCGCCCAGGTCGAGAGAGCGAACGAGGGCATCCACGGCGTCCGCGGCTGCGGTCAGGCTGACCGACCCCGAGCCGGGCTGACTCAGCCCCGAGCCGGGCGCATCCAACGTGACGCACCGGTACCGGTCGCCGAGTCGCTCGATCGTGTCGCGCCAGAGAATCGACCACATGCCGACGTGGACGAACAGCAGAGTCGGGCCGGTCCCGACGTCGGTGACATCGTCGAACCGATGTCACAGCACGCCATGCCCGATCGTCTTGTCCCGTGATGAGTGACGATCGTCCGATGCCCGCGCCTGCCATAGAGGAGGCGTGGCTTCAGCATCGACGCCTCGTCCTCGACGTGGCCTACCGGATGTTGGGATCGCTCTCGGACGCGGAGGACATCGTCGCCGAGGCCTACACGCGCCTCGTCGAGCACGGCATCGAACAACTCCACGATCCTCGCGGCTGGCTAATAACCGTCACCAGCCGACTCTGTCTCGATCGGCTCCGTTCCGCAGCGGTGAGACGACGTGCCTACGTCGGGCCGTGGCTGCCGGAGCCGATTGTCTCCCGGCCTGGCCTTGGAAACGACCCGGCCGATCGGGTGACGTTGGACGACTCGGTGCGCATGGCCCTGCTCGTGGTGCTCGAACAGCTCTCACCGGCCGAGCGGACCGTGTACGTCCTCGCTGACGTGTTCGCACTGTCGTTCGACGAGGTCGCTGCCATCGTCGGCCGCACCCCCGCCGCGTGCCGGCAACTTGCCGTCCGGGCCCGAGCGCGGCTGGCCGAGGATGCGACGGCGCGGTTCCGCCCCGACCCGGACGACTCCCGCCGGGTAGTCGAACGATTCGCCTGGGCGTGCGCGACCGGCGACCTCGACGCGCTCGTCGCCGTGCTCCATGCCGACGTGAGTGGCGACTTCGACTCGGGTGGTGTCATCGCCAACGCGCCGCTCCACCGCGTGACCGGCGACCGGGCCGTTGCCAACGTGCTCCACGCCGCGTTCGCCGCCAGCGGTGCGTCATTCGTGGTGGGCAGCGTCAACGGTGAGCCTGGCGTCATCGTCACGATCGCCGACTTCGTCGTTGCTGCCATCTCGCTCACCGTCATCGACGAGCTGGTCGTCACCGTCCATGGGATCGGCAACCCCGCGAAGCTCAACCGGTAGGTCCTACCGCCGGTTGTGAGCAACCCCGGGGTCTCGCGTGGCGTTCTAGGCTCGGCCCTGTGGACCTCGAGTTCAGCGGCGAGCTCATTCATTGGCGCGGTCCCTCGCCGTTCCACTTCGTCACCGTGCCCGAGGAGCAGAGCGCGGCGATCGAGGCCGTCTCGTCGTTGGTCACCTATGGGTGGGGTGTGATCCCGGTGAAGGCACGGGTCGGGCGGACCGACTTCCGGACGTCGCTGTTCCCGAAGGAGGACCTCTACGTCGTGCCGTTCAAGGCCGCGGTGCGAAAGGTCGAAGGGCTCGAGCTCGGCGACCGTGTGACGGTGAGGCTCCACCTCGACGCGTAGGACGCGCCCGAGCGCCCCCGATGGAGATCGGCTGCGACAGACTGATGTCGACCCACCCGGGCTCACGACCGACAGGCCAGGAGGCCCGAAATGCCGTCCATCACCCCGTTCCTCTGGTTCGACGCCGATCTCGCCGAGCCGATCGCGTTCTACACGTCGATCTTCCCCGATGCCGACGCCGGTAACTCTGACGTGCGCAGCGTCGGTGACGAGGGGCCCGTCTTCACGGCGAGCATCGAACTGTGCGGCCAGCAACTGATGTTCCTCAACGGGGGTCCGGTCCACGCCGGGTTCACCGAGTCGATCTCGTTGTTCGTGAGCGTCGAGACGCAGGACGAGGTCGATGATCTGTGGGAGCGACTGACCGCAGGAGGCGGCGAGCCGGGCCGCTGCGGATGGCTGAAGGACCGCTACGGCCTGTCGTGGCAGGTCGTACCCGCCGTGCTCGGCAACCTGCTCGGCGCCCCGGATCGCACGCGAGCACAGCAGGCGATGGACGCGATGATGCAGATGGACAAGCTCGACATCGCCGCGTTGCAGTCGGCCTACGACCGCTGACGCAGAGGAGTTGGCAACCGATGCGCTAGCCGCCGCGACGCAGTGGATCGAGATGCGGGCGCCTGACGCCGTACCGAACCGCGCGCTTGTCGCCGGGTGGATCCGGTCGGTCTCGCCGCCTGCCACGATGCCTTCGAGGGGCGTGGCACCATGGGTCGATGGACGACGTCACTCGTGTGCAGGTGCGGGCCCCGTTCTCGCCGACCGATCCGGTCAAGGTCGTCGACTGGGCCGATCTCGCCGATCGCGTTCCTTCGCCGGCCTTTGTCGATGGGGTCGATCTCGTGGCGGTGCGTTGGGGGAGTGAGCACAGCGTGCTCTCGGGTCGGTGCCGGCACCGGGGCGCGCTGCTCGCCGACGGCCGCGTCGAGGGAGCGAACCTGGTCTGCGGCGTGCACGGGTGGGACTACCGGATGGACACTGGCGTGTCGACGTACGACACCAGCGACCGGCTGCGGCGGTTCCGCAGCGTGGTCCGGGACGGCGGCGTGTACATCGACCGGGCCGAGTTGGTCGACTACCGGGCCGTCGAAGGGTTGTCGCTCGACGCACCGGTCGACGAGTTCGAGCACCACTACCGCAACGCCCATGCCGCCACCGTCGACGAGCCTCACGTAGCTGCCATCCACGAGCTTGCATCGCACGGCCTCGACCGGGTCGGGCATCACGGCCCGGTGGCGGCGATGGGTGTCGAGCGTTCGTCGCTCCCGTCGTGGGACTCGCTCCTCTTCGCCACCGCGCAGCTCGCCCGCTTCCCGCTGCTCGACGACGAGCCGGTCGGTACCGATGTGGTCATCGGCGGCAACGCGACCAAGCCGCTCCATCTCGACATCCCGATCTTCGTGAGCGACATGAGCTTCGGCGCACTCTCGCAGGAGGCGAAGACGGCACTGGCCCGCGGCGCCGAGCTCGCCGGCACCGGCATCTGCTCCGGCGAAGGCGGGATGCTGCCCGAGGAACAGGCCGAGAACTCGCGCTACTTCTACGAGCTGGCGTCCGGAGGTTTCGGCTGGCGCGAGACGGTGCTCGACGAGGTGCAGGCGTTCCATCTGAAGTTCGGCCAGGGCGCCAAGACCGGCACTGGCGGTCACCTGCCGGGGCCGAAGGTGCGCGGCCGCATCGCCGAGGTGCGCGGCCTGGCCGAAGGGACGCCGGCGGTGTCGCCGGCCCGCTTCAAGCAGTTCGCCAACATCGCCGAGATCGCCGAGTTCGTCGCGTGGGCCAAGCAGCGGTCGGGCGGTCTCCCGGTCGGCGCGAAGCTGTCGGCGCAGCACGTGGAGGCCGACATCGACGCCGCGCTGGAGATCGGCTTCGAGTACATCATCCTCGACGGTCGCGGCGGTGGCACCGGCGCAGCGCCGCGGCTGTTCCGTGACAACATCTCCGTGCCGACGATGGCCGCGCTCGCCAGGGCCCGCCGCCACCTCGACCGGTGCGGGCGGGGCGACGTCACGTTGATCGCCACCGGTGGCCTGCGCACGGCGGCGGACATCGCCAAAGCACTGGCGCTCGGGGCCGATGCGGTCGCGCTGGCGAACTCGGCGTTGCAGGCCATCGGCTGCGTCGGCATGCGCGCCTGCAACACCGACCGCTGCCCGGTCGGCATCGCCACCCAGGACCCGAAGTTGCGGGCGCGCTTGCCGGTCGACGAGGCCGCCATTCGCCTTGGCCGATTCCTGCGCGCCACCACCGAGTTGGTGACCGTGCTCGCCCGTGCCTGCGGCCATCACCACGTGAACGACTTCACGGTCGACGACCTGATCACGATCGACCGCGAGGTCGCCGCCCTCACCGGTGTCGTCTACGCCGGGGTCGGGCCGTGAGCACCGACTGGCACAAGGTCGCCGAGGTCGACGGCCTGGACGACGGCCGCGTGCGTGCCGTCACCGTCGACCGCCGCACGATCGCCGTGTGCCGGGTGGGTCGTCGCTACGGCGCGCTCGACAACCGCTGCCCCCACCAGGGCGGCCCGCTCGGTGAGGGCAGCATCGAGAACGGGTGGCTGCGCTGCCCGTGGCACGGCTACGACTACGACCCGATCAGCGGTCACCCACCTGAGGGCCTCTCCGACTCGGTCGCCAGCTACCCGGTCGAGCTGCGTGACGACGGCGTCTACGTCGAGTTGCCGCGCCGGGCCGCCGAGGTGCGCACCGTGTCCGACTCGATCGTCGAGACGCTCGTGGCGTGGGGCATCACCCACGTCTTCGGCATGGTCGGCCATTCGAACCTCGGACTCGCCGACGCTCTGCGCCGCGCCGAGGGGCGGCGCGAGATCACCTACATCGGTATCCGCCACGAAGGCGCGGCGTCCTTTGCGGCGTCCGCCTTCGGCAAGCTCGCCGGGCGGCCGGCGGCGTGCATCGCCATCGCCGGACCGGGCTCCACGAACCTGCTCACCGGGTTGTACGACGCCAAGGTCGACCGAGCGCCCGTCGTCGCGCTCTCGGGGCAGGTGCCCTCGAAGGTGCTCGGTCGCGGCGCCTTCCAGGACCTCGACCTCGGTGCGGCGTTCGCCGACGTCGCGTCATTCAACCGCGTGATCCAGGCGGGCTCCGACCACTCGGAACTGACGGCCCTGGCGGTGAAGCACGCGCTCGACGAAAGGACCGTCACGCACCTGATCGTGCCCGACGAGGTGCAGGTGCTGCCGGCGCCGAACGAGTCGGTGAACGGTCCCGACGGCCGCGTCGCCGACCGGCGCGTGTCGCCGTCGACCGACTCGCTCCAGCGCGCCTTGCCGGCCATTCGCGCGGCCCGCCGGCCGGTGGTGATCGTCGGCCACGGCGCACGTGGCGCGACCGCCGAGGTCGTTGCCTTCGCCGAGCAGCTCGGTGCTCCCGTTCTCACGACGTTCAAGGCCAAGGGCCTCGTGCCCGACGACCACCCGCTCGCGGCAGGGGTGCTCGGGCGCAGCGGCACGCCCGTGGCGTCGTGGTTGATGAACGAGTCGGACCTGCTCGTGGTCGTCGGCGCGTCGTTCTCGAATCACACCGGGATCGCTCCCTACAAGGCGATCATCCAGATCGACGACGACCACGCGTCGATCGGGCGGTTCCATCCCGTCGACATCGGCCTGTTGGGCGACGCCACGGTCACCCTCGGGCTGCTCCGGGCGCAGCTCGGCGTCACCGGGGCGGTCGACCAGCGAGGCGACGTCGCCGAACGCTGGCGGTTGTGGCGCGGCGAGAAGGCCCGCCGCGTCGGTGACACGTCAGCGGCCGGTGTCGGCTCGGCGGCGATCTTCGCCGCGCTCAGCGAGCACTGCCCGCCCGACGCGGTGATCTGCGTCGATGTCGGCAACAACACCTACTCTTTCGGTCGCTACTTCGAGACCCGCGGCCAGGACGTGTTGATGTCGGGGTACCTCGGCTCGATCGGGTTCGGCTACCCGGCGGCGTTCGGTGCCTGGGCGGCCGCGCCTGGCCGACCGATCGTCGCGGTCACCGGTGACGGCGGCTTCGGCCAGTACCTCGCCGAGGTGACCACCGCCGTGAAGTACGCCATCCCGGTCCGTCACGTCCTGCTCGACAACGGCGTGCTCGGCAAGATCAGCAAGGAGCAGCGCGCCGCCGAGTACGACGTGTGGCAGACGAGCCTGCACAACCCCGACTTTGCCCAGTTCGCCCGTCTGTGTGGCGCCACTGGCATCGCCGTCGACGATGCCTCGCAGCTGGACGATGCGTTCGCGCAACTGTTCGCCGCGCCGGGTCCAGCCACCGTCGCCATCCGCTGCGATCCCGAACTGATCTAACGGTGGCTCGGGCCGACGCCCCGCTCACCTCGGCGGCGGCGGCGAGCGACGGGCGCGGAGCTGCTTCGGCGCCACGAGTTGGAAGGCGGCGTCGAGGATCTGCCGGACCTCGTCCCAATCGACGTCGGCACCGCCGGCGCGGTCGAGGAACATCCCGAGCCAGTCGGAGAACACGCCGCTCGCCGACGGCGTCGGCCGGAAGAACCGCAGCGGTGCAGCAGCGAGCGACTCCTCCACCTGACCCATGGACGCCGGGCACCACAGCGCCACGCGGCCGTCGTCGGAGAAGTCCTGGTCGTGGAAGTAGCACAGCGGACGCTTGTCCCGAACGAAGAAGCAGGGCGCACCATGGCTCAGCCGTTCGTTCACCTCGGGAAACCCGAGCGCAATCTCCCGCACCCGATCCAGTTCAAGCTGTCCCACGGGGAGAGTCTGGCGCCCGTCCACCGCCGCCGCGGGTTCATCGCTCTGACGATCCCGAGATCCAGCCCGTGTGTTCGTAGAGTGATCACCATCGATCGCCCAGCCAGTCGACGAGGAGCCAGTCATCGAGCAGCCAGTCATACGGTTCGGGGTCGATCCGGCCGGCTACCGGCACTGGCGCGTCGCCACCGACGGGCCAGTGGCCACCTTGACGATGGCCGTTACGCCCGAGGCCGGGGTTCGCCGCGACTACGAGCTCAAGCTCAACTCGTACGACATCGGCGTGGACATCGAGCTGTTCGACGCGGTGCAACGGCTGCGGTTCGAACGCCCGGGCGTGAAGACCGTCGTGATGACCGGCGGGCTCGACAAAGTGTTCTGCGCCGGCGCCAACATCCAGATGCTCTCGACGTCGTCGCACGGGCACAAGGTGAACTTCTGCAAGTTCACCAACGAGACACGACTGGGGATCGAAGACGCCTCGGCCAACTCGGGGCAGAAGTACCTCGCCGCGCTGAATGGAGTCTGCGCCGGAGGGGGATACGAGCTCGCCCTCGCCTGCGATGAAATCGTCCTTGTTGACGACGGCAACTCCGCGGTCAGCCTCCCCGAGGTTCCGTTGCTAGGCGTGCTCCCGGGGACGGGCGGCCTGACGCGCCTCGTCGACAAACGAAAGGTCCGTCGCGACCTGGCCGACATGTTCTGCACCGTCGCCGAGGGCGTGAAGGGCAAGCGTGCCGTCGCGTGGAATCTAGTAGATGAAGTCGCCACCAAGAGCCGTTTCGCCGACGCGGTGACGCGCCGTGCGGCAGCCCTGTGCGCGGCGTCGCCTGCCCGCGCGACATGCGGGATCACTCTCACACCTCTAGAGGTCCGGGTCGACGGCGACACCACCCACTGGAAGTACGTGACGCTGTCG
>JAYUAM010000490.1:0-1636 GCA_043741295.1 Acidimicrobiia bacterium | reverse complement strand
GGGTCCGCTCACCGACGCGCATCGACGTTCTGCGAGACTCGGCCGATGGCACGTGTCGCGTTCGTCGGGCTGGGCGTGATGGGTGGGCCGATGGCCGGCCACCTCGCCACTGCCGGTCACCAGGTCACCGTCTACAACCGCACAGCGGCCAAGGCCGACGCATGGGTCGCCACCAACGGAGGTGCGTCGGCGCCGACCCCGGCCGCCGCGGCCACCGGTGTCGAGGCGGTGTTCCTGTGCGTCGGCAACGACGACGACGTCCGCGCCGTCGTGCTCGGCGACGAAGGCGTGGCCGCCACTATGGCGGCCGGCGCGGTGCTCGTCGACCACACGACGGCCTCCGCCGACGTCGCCCGCGAGCTCGCCGCGGCACTTGCACCACGGGGCATCGGCTTCGTCGACGCTCCGGTGTCCGGCGGGCAGGCCGGCGCGGTGAACGGTGCCCTCACCGTGATGTGCGGCGGCGAAGCAGAGCCCTTCGAACGGGTTAGGCCGATGATCGATAGCTACGCCCGGGCCTGCACGCTGATGGGTCCGACCGGGTCGGGGCAGCTGACCAAGATGGTCAATCAGGTGCTCATCGCCGGGCTCGTGCAGGGTCTGGCCGAAGGGCTCGCTCTCGGCCAGAAGGCCGGGCTCGACATGGCCAAGGTGATCGAGGTGATCGGCCAGGGCGCGGCCGGGTCGTGGCAGCTCAGCAATCGAGGCCCGACGATGGTGCGCGACGAGTTCGAGTTCGGCTTCGCCGTCGAATGGATGCGCAAGGACCTCGGCATCTGCCTCGCCGAGGCGAACCGGGTGGGCGCGCGGCTCCCGGTCGCCGCCCTCGTCGATCAGTTCTACGCTGCGGTCCAGGCACGAGGGGGCTCGCGCTGGGACACCTCGAGCCTCATCCGCCTGCTCGCCGACTGACCGGTCGGCCGCTGACGATCTGGGGTCGGTCATGCAACTTGCCGGAGCGCACGTGCTCATCACCGGGGCCTCGAAGGGCATCGGTGTCGCCATGGCCGACGCCTTCACGTCGGCGGGCGCCACCTGCACGCTCGTGGCCCGCAGCGCCGACGCGCTCGCCGCCCATGCCGCCCGGCTCGGTGGGCACTCGGTCCCGGCCGACCTGTCGACGGCGGCCGGTGTCGACGGTTTGGTCGCCAAGGTCGAAGCCGAGGCCGGTCGCCCGGTGGACGTGCTCGTGAACAACGCGGCGATCGAAACCGCCGGCCACGTCGATGAGATCGGCGAGGCCGACATCGAAGCGATGGTCCACACGAACCTCACCGCACCGATGCGGCTGTACCGCCAGGTGCTGCCGGGAATGCTGGAGCGCGGGCGTGGACATCTGGTCGCCATCTCGTCGCTCGCCGGCGTGTTTCCGGTGCCGGGCACGTCGATCTACGCCGGCACGAAGGCCGGTCTCACGCACTACAGCAACATCGCGTGGGGCGACCTCAAGGGCACGCCGATCGGTGTCACCACCGTCGAGCCCGGGCCGGTGAAGACCGAGATGTGGGACCGCTTCGTCGAGCACCCGACGGTGGGCCGAGCGGCGAAGCGCCTGGGCCGCATGCAGCTGATCCCCCAGGAGCAGCCCGAGAAGCTCGCCAGCGATGTCGTGCGGGCGGTGCAGCGCGATCGACGG
>JAYUAM010000489.1:0-1636 GCA_043741295.1 Acidimicrobiia bacterium | reverse complement strand
TGCTCATGACCGGGGAGCGGGCCGCCGCGCTCGGCCTACGTCCCCGGGCTCGCGTCGTGGACACCTGCCTCGTCGGCGTCGATCCGGTGCTGATGCTCACCGGGCCGATCGATGCCACCGCTCGCCTGCTGGAACGCACGGGGCTGACGATCGACCAGATCGACACCTTCGAGATCAACGAGGCGTTCGCCTCCGTCGTGCTCGCCTGGGCGAAAGAGACCGGAGCCGACCCCGAGCGCACGAACCCGAACGGCGGGGCCATCGCCCTCGGTCACCCGCTCGGCGGCACCGGCGCGTTCCTCCTCACCAAGGCGCTCTACGAGCTCGAGCGCACCGGCGGGCGCTACGGCCTGGTGTCGATGTGCTGCGGTGGCGGCCTCGGCACGGGAACGATCATCGAGCGGCTCTGACGGGTGCGCCTGGCGGCCCTTGTGACGATCGGCGCGCTCCTCAGCGCCTGCACCAGTACGACAACCAGTGGCTCGACCCGGAACGGCTCGGCACGGTCCGACCGCGCCACGACCGGACCGGCGGGCGCGGCCGGATCGGCGGCCACCGCCACTGCCGCCGCCCCAGCGGCCGCCGCCGCGGCGGCGAACGCGACCGTGGTGCACATCGACGACGGCGACACGATCGACGTCGAGATCGACGGACGTCGCACACGCGTGCGGTTCATCGGCATCGACACGCCCGAGACGAAGAAGCCGAACACGCCGATCCAGTGCTACGGACCGGAAGCAAGCGCCGAGACGGCCGCGCTCCTCCCGATCGGCACGCCCGTCCACCTCGAACGCGATGCCGAGGCCCGCGACCCGTATGACCGGCTGCTGGCTTACGTGTATCGCGCCGACGATGGCCTGTTCGTCAACCTCGAACTGGCCCGCCGGGGATTCGCCAGGGCGCTGTCGATTGCGCCGAACGTCGCCTATGCCGGCGATTTCACCCGCGCCGTCAGCGACGCGACCGCAGCGCACCAGGGCCTGTGGGGAGCCTGCCCGGCGTTCGGGTCGCCGGCCGTCCACGGCTGACGATCCAGCGACGGCGCGGGCTCGGCACTAGCAACGGCCGGCGGCGCGGCGCGCGGCCGGGGAGAGCCGGAGTCCGGCGCGACGGAGACGGCGGACGATCTCGCGTGCATCCACCGCCGTCGCCCCACGACCGAGCGCGTCGTCGCGCCACTCGGCCGGGAGGTCGTAGTGATCGCCGTGGAAGGCCCGGGCGTCGAGGCCGAGACCGTGCGCGAACGTGTGAAGCTCCTCCAGGCTCTCGTCGGACACGAGGTGGCACCAGTACCGACCGCGAAACCACCACCGGGCATCGTCGACGAGGAGCGCCATCGCCCTCATGCTGCCAGCTCACGCTGCCCGATCATGTTGCCAGCACCCAGTGGCGCGCACCGGGTCGGCAAGGCTTGCTCACGGTCGGGTCGCGGTCGACCGATAGGAACGGGGACGCGCCCGGCGCATCCCCCTCCCCGCCGTGCTCGCCAACGCCGCCCGCCATCCATTCCGTCAGCTGCCGATCAACGGCAAGCTCGTCGCCCTCACCACCATGAGCGTGGCGACGCTGCTCGCCTTCGCCGTGCTCGCCATCTCCACCCTGGCGACGGCTCGGCGAACGTGATCTCGGCCGGCAT
>JAYUAM010000488.1:0-1639 GCA_043741295.1 Acidimicrobiia bacterium | reverse complement strand
TAACCCCTAGCTCGACGCCATCGCGCTCGTACAGCGGGCGCGCTCGCCGGCGACGGCGTTGCCGCATCGCCGAGCGCGCCCAGTTGATCGCCACGCGGTAGACCCAACCGCCGGGCCGTTCCAACCGGCCGACCGTGCCCCAGCGCTGCAACGCCCGAGTCATCGCTTCGTCGACGGCTTCGCGCGCCAACTCGGCGTCGCCGAACGTCACCGCCAGCGCCCGGGTGATGCGCTGGTGTTCGTGCACGTAGAACTCGTCGAAGTCGAGCGGCGTGTCGATCTCCACGACCGTCGGCGACGACGCCGTCGCGGACTCCCTCGACTCAAGACGCACACGGCGACGATCCCCAGCCGACGGTGACGTCACCCTCGGAACCTCGCCCATCGTCGCCCCCTCCACGGCAAGTACACACGCTGGACGACCGTCCGGGGTTCCCGGACCCGGTTGCTCCTCAGCCGTCGGCCGCGTCGAGGGCGGCGGCGAGGTCGACGACCCGCTGGTCGCCGGGGGCGGCGTTGCGGGCGCGCTCCAGGGACTGGGCGGCGAGATCGAGGCGGCGCTCCGCGAGATAGAGCCGCGCCAGGTCGAGCATCGGGGCGACATCGTTCGGTGCCAGCTCTTCAGCGCGCATCCAGGCCGCCTCGGCCTCATTCGACCCACCGACCCGGGCCGCCGAGGTGCCGAACCGCGCCCACGCCGCCCCGTTGCGGGGGTCACGGTCGAGCACGGCCTGCCACGCCTCCGGCGTGTCGAGCGTGCGCGCCCGCTCCACCAGCAGGACCGGGTGGTTCGGTGACACCTCGGCACCGGCATCGAGCTGCGCGACCGCCGCCGCCGGTCGACCGGCGAGCGCCAACGCTCGGGCGGCGACGACGCGGTACCGCACCACATCCGGACGGTCGCCCCGGGCCCGCCGTGCCTGGTCGAGCGCCTCGGAGGTTCGCCCCGATGCCACCGCCGTCAGCGCCCGCCGGGCGTGGCGGTCGGCGCGCAGCTCGGCCAACCCGGCCATCGCCACGACGACCGTCAGCGCCCCGGCGACCACCGCGCCGAGCCGCGGCAGGCGGATGCGCAGGCACGAGGATCCGGCCGCCGCAACCGAGGGGATCGAGGAAGCCTCCCGCGCCCGCTCGGGCCCGAGGTCGAGGGCCACGACGAGTCCGGCGACGAGCCACGCCACCGGTTCCAGCTCGGCGAGGGGGAAGAGGAACAGACCCTGCGTCACGTAGGCGATGAGCCCGGCGGCGAGGCCGGCCGCGAGCAGGTCGCCTCGGGCGGCGATCCGAACGACGCGGCGACCGACGACGAGGAGCAGCGCGAGGTAGAGCGCAAGGCCCAGCAGGCCGAGCACGGCGGCCACGTCGAGCGGCATGTCGTGGGCGCGGTCGGGAACGACGACGCGTCCTTAGGCCCGCTCGTACTCGTCGTCGACCTTTGTCGGGAAGACGACGCGAAACCCCTCGGGCCCGGCCCCAGTTATCGGGTGAGCCGCCACGACGCGGGCGGCGATCCGCCACTCGTCAATGCGGCTCGTGGCCCGGGTCCGGCGGGCGAGGGCCGCCGTCACGCTCCGTTCAGGAGCGAGCGCAAAGGCCAGGGCGATCGCCGCCACCGCGAGGACGAGGACGACCGCGACAT
>JAYUAM010000487.1:0-4135 GCA_043741295.1 Acidimicrobiia bacterium | reverse complement strand
CCGTTGACCTGCAGCGGGTACGGCATGAAGCTCGCACCGATCTGCGGATCGTCGTCGGCGAACATCACCGTGGCGTCGCGGTGCCCGGTCTGTCCGGGCACGTGGACGTCGACCTGCGCACCGACCGCCGTCGCCGCACCGGTGACCGGGTTCGTGAACGTCGAACCGGTGGGCGAGACCACGACCGCACCGTACGAACCGATCGTGCCGGCGTCGTCGCCACCGAAGTCGCTGACGATGGCGCCGCCGATCTTCTCGGTGTCGGCCCAGAACCGGTACGTGCGGGTCTGCCCCGGCGCGACGGTGCTCTCCGGGTTGAACCCGATGTCGATGCCGCTCGATGCCGCGTCACGCAACACCTTGTTCACGTCGAACGACACCCGGGCGCCGCCACGCTCGTTGCGCAACGTGACGGTGACGCAGTCGTTCGCCGCGGCGTGCAAGACGAGCGGTTCGACCTTGAACGACCGGGAGGACCTGGCCGCCGCCGCGTCAGCCGTCGGCACGAACGCCGCCCGCACGCCGCCGCCGTTGACCCCACCACCGTTGGGTAGGTCGACGGCACTGACGGCGAACGACCGGGGTGGCGCGTTGGCCGGGCAGGGGTTGCCCGGTCCGGCCGGTTCGGGCGGACGACCACCGGTCACCGCTGGCGTAGGTTGCCCGCCGGCGGGTGGTGAGGTCCCGGGCAGCGGTTGGAGATCGGGCACCTGCCCGGGCAGGACCCGGATGATGCCCCACGCGCCTTGGCGGAAGCGGCGACCGAGACCGTTGGTGTAGAGGTAGTCGCCCGGTTTCTTGCCCGGTCCCCCGGCACCGCCCTCGAGGATCAGGGTGAGGTGTTCGGAGATCCCGAAGTGGACCGTGTCGGTCGGGGTGGCGATGTTGTTGCCGGCGGCGTCACGCGCTCGATTCTCGTAGAAGATGCGGTGACCGTCGATGTGCAACGTGTCGACGCTCGGCCCGATCTGGACGGACCGCACGACGAACGGGTCGCCGGGATAGGCGCGTGGCAACGGCGTGAACGGATCGCCCCAACGATAGGAGCTGAAGCGCAGCGACGGATCGTCGTTGCGATCGGACCACGGTTCGGCGCGCAGGTTCATCGTCGAGTCCGTCAGCGGGTTCTCGTCGAGGGGCCACACGACGAACTCACGAAACGAGCCGTCGACCAGTCCCTGGGCGAGCGCCGTCGGGGAATGGATGTCGACGATCGTGCCAGAGTCGACCTGCCTGCCGGTGCGCGGATCGTGGTACGTCGACCCCCGCGGCTCGATGACGAACTGGGCGACCAACCCGTGGCCCCAGTTGTGGATGCCGTCGACGTGGTCGTGGAAGAAGATGTTGTCGAGCGCCACGTCGGGGTACCAGCGTTCCTGCACGAACTCGACCCCGGCCCATTGACCGGCGGAATGGTCGGCGGTAAGCCCTTTGGCGAGGGACACCGTCTTCGCGACCGGGTCGATAGCGGTGATCTGGCGAATCTCGATGCCATCAGTGCCGAGCCCGACGGCGATCCACTCGCCGACCTGGAACTTGGTCACCGACGCGAGCGACAGGCTCGTCGCGCCGGCCGCCGCAGCAGCCACGAGCTTCGGGTCCTCAGCCTGGTACGGGCGCACCGACTGCTCGTAGGCGAAGCCGGTGATCACACCGTCGGACGCCTGCACGTCGAATTGCACGTGGTGGATGTGGATGTTGACCTTGTCGAAGTCCGAGACGCTCCCGTCCTTCAGCTCCGACACCAACGTGGTCGCCCCGCAGTCGCCGATGTTGGCGCGGATGGCCAGGGGTTCGCTGCTCTGACGTCCGGCCTTGATGTCCTCCTTCTCCTTGGCGAGCGTGAAGATCCGCCCGATCGGGTCGATCGCGCCCTTCTTGGTCACCTGGATCGGCAGTTCGAGGGCGACGATGTTGTAGGGGCGCACCTGCCCGCCGGTCGTGGCCGTCGTGCAGAGCCCGTCTGGTCGGTTGGCGTACGGGTCGACGGCCGATGTCGGCGGCGCTTGCGCGTTCTCGCCGAGGTACGGGGCACCGCTGTGGCCGTTGGGCGAGAACGGTGGTCGTTTGCCGACGTGGGTGCGCAGCAACGGCCACGCCGGTCGCCCGTTCAGCGGGTTGAAGAGGAGCTTTGGCCGGTTGCCGACGAACGTATCGACGCGCAGTGCGCTCGGGTGATCGGGGTCCTCGTTGAGGAAGTCCGGCCACGGGCCACGGTCCTCCGGCTCGCCGAGGTACAGGGGCGAGGCGGCGTTTGTCGTGTCGATCTTCCAGTCCCACGCGGCGGCGTCCTGCTCCGACTGGCTCACGCCCTGCGACGGGAGCTGCGGGCGGATCCACTGGTCGAGCTTGGCCGGCGTGTCGAGCACCACGCCGCCCGGCACGGTGCGCCCGAGCAGGCCGGTGGAGTCCACGGCGGCGACCGGCGGCACGCGGTCAGGCAGTGGTGCGAGGTCGGGCTGGAGCGAGTTGTAGACCCGCCAGAAGCTCCACATCCCGGAGATGTAGTGCTCGGCGATGTGGCAGTGCCACAGGAAGTCGCCGGCCGACTGCTGCACGCCGCCGGCACCGCCTTCGATCTCCAGGTCGTAGCTCTCGCCCGGTCCGAACGACTGCGAGTCGAGGCGGCTCGACGGGGAAAGCTGGGTCTTGGGTGACTTGTCGAGGCCGGTCGCCCCGTAGTCGAACGTGCTGTCGGCGTGCGGGTTGGCCCGCCAGCGGATGCCGCCACCGTGGAGGTGGTACACGTGGAAGACCTCGCCACCGGCATGCAGGATCCGGAACTTCGTCGGGTCGGCGAGGTACCCGCGCGGCATCGGCGTCGCCGGGTCACCGAAGGCGTACGAGCTGTAGCCCTGCGACTCCTGCTCGGGCGCGGCGTTCAGCCGGTTGTAGAACGGCTCGGACCGGTAGTTGATCGCCCGCGTGCCGGGGCGGTACGACGTCGTGTGCGGATCGACGAACGGCAGCTCTTTGTCGTTCTTGTCGAGCACCTTCTCCTTCTCCTGGCCGATCTCGTGGAACAGCTCGGCCGCCTCGCGGAACGACGGCCTCCCGTCGCCGGGCACGATGATCGCTTCCCACCCCGACGACAGCGGCTGCGCCGTCTCCGGGTGGAGGTACTGCGAGCCGAGCTGTTCGACGACGAGCGAGCCGAACAGACCGTGGTTCACGAGTGCCCGGTTGTTCGGACCTGGGTGGATGTACCGGGCGCCTTCGAGCGACGGATCGACCGGCACGTAGTAGCGGTAGTTGCGCGGCGCCCCGCGCGCCGTCACCGACGACGCGTTCGCGCCGACGGCATCGCCCGATGAGTCGACCTTGAACGCCAACCCGTCGATGTGCAGCCCGACATCGCCATCGCGCAGCTGGTTCGTGAACGTGATGTCGACGCAATCACCGAGGTTCGCCCGGATCACCAGCGGCTGGATCGCGTCACCGTGGAGGCCGACCGACACATGGTGGCTCGCCTCTTCGGCCCGCACCGCCGCGACCTGACTCGCCAGCGCGAACATGTGACCACCCGGGTCGTGGTCGCCGAACCGGTTGAGCGTGATGTTGACGTCCAGGCTCACGACGTCGAAGTGCTTCGTCGGCGCCCCCGCCGGGCACGGGTTGCCGACCGGCGCAGGCGCGGCAGCGGCCGCCGCGACGACCGGCTGGGCGAACGTCGGCAACGACGCCAGCAGCGCGAACACACCGGCGACACCGAGCCGCCGGCGGGCCGTCGCCACGCCGGGTCGCACCATCACCAGCGCGGCAGCACGCGAGGGGCGCAGCAGGAAACCGAGACTGGCGGGAAGGCAAGCGGTGAAGGCGACGAGCGAGTCCCAACCGACGTGGCGCCAGCCCTCCGGATGACCATCGGCGTGCTCGCGCAGATCGTGGTGCACGCCGAACAGGCCATGGTGCGCCATCGAGCCGACGCCGAGGGCGAGCGCGGCGGCACCGGCTACGGTGATCGCCAGGCCGATGCGTTCGCGGGTGTTCGTCGGTGTTCGTCGGAACATCACGACGGCCACGGTCGCCAGCACGACGAGCGGCACGGCGAGCGTCGCGTCGCGCAGGAAGTGGACGGCGAGCGTCGGCTCGCCCGGCTCTGCCACACCGGCGCGGTGGTGGACGAACATGAGCC
>JAYUAM010000486.1:0-4141 GCA_043741295.1 Acidimicrobiia bacterium | reverse complement strand
CGGCGCGGCCGGAAGGCCTCGCCGAGGAGTGGGAGCCGATGGGTCGCCGCACGGTGCCGTGGTCGGTCGAGCTGCTCTGGACGATCGAGGCCGGCCATCCCGACCGGCCTGGCGAGCTGTGGTGCGGCACCATCCCCGGCGGCCTCTTCCATTCCACCGACCGGGGCGACACGTGGGCGCTCGTGCGGCCGCTGTGGGACGACCCGAACCGACGACGGTGGTTCGGCGGCGGCTACGACCTGCCCGGCATCCATTCGTTGTGCATCGACCCGCGCCGGCCCGACGCGTTGCTCGCGGGCGTGTCGTGCGGCGGCGCGTGGCGCACCGACGACGCCGGGAAGAGCTGGGAGGTGCACTGCGACGGCATGCGGGCGGGGTACCTCCCGCCCGATCTGGCGGACGATCCGTGCACCCAGGACCCGCACCGCATCGTGCGCTGCCCCGCCGAACCCGACGGGTTGTGGACGCAGCACCATAACGGCATCTTCCGCTCGGTCGACGACGCTGCGACCTGGACGGAGATCACCGAGGCCGGCCCGTCCACGTTCGGCTTCGCGGTGGCCGTGCACCCGACCGACCCCGACACGGCGTGGTTCGTGCCAGCCAAGGCCGACGAGGAGCGCATCCCCGTCGGTGGCGAGATGGTGGTCACCCGCACCTGTGACGGCGGGCGCAGCTTCACCGTGCTGCGTGACGGCCTACCCCAGCAGCACGCCTATCACCTCGTCTACCGGCACTGCCTCGACGTCGACCGTACCGGCGAGCGCCTCGCCCTCGGTTCCACCACCGGGTCGTTGTGGACGAGCGACGACGCGGGCGAGGGGTTCGTCCACCTCACGTCGTCGCTCCCACCGATAAACGCGGTGCGCTTCGTCTGATCGTCGCCCCGCCCTCGTCGACGAGGATGGTCGACGACGTTCGGCGACCCCGGGTCAGCCGACGGTGCCCTGCCAGCTCTGGCCCTGCCAGCTCGATCCCTGCCAGCTCGATCCCTGCCAGCTGGACCCCTGCCAGCTCGAACCCTGCCAGCTCGAACCCTGCCAGGTGTTCTGACGGGTCTTGCCGTCGCTCGTCGGGTCGGCCGTCGTCCCCGAGGTCGTAGCGCTCTTCCAGCCCTGGTGGTGGCCGTGGGACGAATCGGGCGACTCGCTCGACTGCAGCGAGGGGACGCCGCACCCTTGCGAGCCCGCGCTCCACGGTCCGTCAGCCGATTTGCAGAGGAACGCTTTCAGGTCGTCGGGCGTGAGCGACTGGTCGGCGCCGTACAGGAGAGCGACGAGGCCGCTGACCTCAGCCGCCGCCTGCGAGGTGCCGGAGCCCTTGAGGAAGCCCGTCCCGACGAGCGCCGTCGCCGGAGCGGTTAGGGCCAGCGTCGACCCTGCGGCCTTGAGGCTCTGGATCGAGCGGGCCGGGACCACGACGTCGGGTCCACGACCGCCGGCAGTGGCCGCGGTGGCCGAGAACGCGGCCGGGACGTCGTCGGCTGTCGTGAGGGTGCCCATCGTGTCGACCGCGCCAACGGCCACGACGAAGGGGTCGTAGGCCGGGCTGGCGAGGCCGTGCCCGGCCCCGACGTTGCCGGCCGACGCAACGACGGTGACGCCGCTGGCCCACAGGCGCTCGGCGGCGGCGGCCAACGGGTCGAGGCGGTAGTCGCTGTAGCCCGGCACACCGAGCGACATGTTCACGACCTTGATGTTGCGCGCCGCGGCGTTCTTGTAGACCCAGTCCATGCCCTGAAGGATCTTGAGCAGCGACGTCGCGCCGGTGGCGTCAGCCACGCGCACGCTGACGATGCGGGCGTCCGGAGCGATGCCGGTGAAGCCTTTGGTGCTGCCGACCGCACCGCTCTGGCCGGCGATGATGCCGGCGATGTGCGTGCCGTGGCCGAAGCCGTCGGCCAGGGCGTTGTTCGCTCCGGTGAGATCGATGCCGGCCTCGAGCCGCGCACCGAAGGCGGGCGATGGCTGCACGCCGGAATCGATGACGGCGACACCGACGCCATCGGCGGTGTCGTCCGAATCCCATTCCGTGTCGGCCCCCAACCGGCGAGCCGTGGTGTACATCGAGCCGACCTCGGCCGGCGCGTTGTAGCCAGCCGTGGAGAGTCCTTCGGTCGCCCCACCCGCATCCACGAGGACCGCGCTCACGCCAGGCCGGCGTCGGAGCGCGGCGAGGGCCTCGGGCCGGATGTTGGCGATGACGCCGTTGACGACGGTCAGCGCAGACACGACCGAGCCGCCCTCGGCGTGGATGGCTGTGGCGACGGCATCGCTAGAGGAGCCCGTGACGAGCACGCCGGCGTAGGCCGCCGGGGCGATGGCGACAAGGCCGCTGCCGGCGAGCGTCGCCACGCTGAGCAGGCCGATGCCCTTCACGCCGACCGAGCGCATGCCGGCGACACGGGACGACAGCAGGCCGATGCCTCGCTGCCGCAACAGGCCGATACCACGGCCCTCCCGCGCCACGCCGGCGCGCAACAGACCGACGCCGCGCACCCCACCGTCGTATCCGGCCGCCGCTTGTACTGATCCCATCGTCGTCTCCGCCTCGTGACCGTGTCCGCCGGTCGATGCGGTGACAGTACGAATCTCGCCCGGTCCTGTCATCGGTGTTGCCGACCACATGAACCCTTCCTGAGACCACCTTGCCGAGCCGTGGGCGCGTCGCTACGTCCGGTGATCCTTCGGCGGCGGTGTTCACCAAGCGTGACAGAGGTGCCGCCCAGAGCCAACGCCGTGGACGTGCTGCGTCACCCGCCGGTGTCAGTGAGCGGCGACGAGCGCTACCTCCATCAGCCACGCCGGTCGGGCGAGGCCGACCACGGGCACCAGTGTGGAGGCCGGGCGGTGGCCGGCCATCGCCCGGTCCCGGGCGGCCATGACCACGCCGAGGTCGTGGCCCTGCACCACGTAGGTGACGACCGAGACGACGTCCGACATCGACATCCTCGCCTCGGCGAGGATCGCCGCCAGGTTCTCCCACACGACCTCGGCCTGGATGGCCAGGTCCTCGGGTACGGAACCGTCCGGGCGGGTGGGGACGACGCCGGATGTGTGCAGCCACCGGCTCGCCCCGCTCGCCACGACGGCGTGGCTGTAGTGCGCCGCCGGCGGCGCGAGCAGGGGCGGGCTGACGGGTTCTAGCGACATGGCTCGACGGTACCGCCCGACCGCTCACGTCCTTGGCAGCGTCATGCGAGCGGGAGCGGCGGACGACATGATGGGGCGATGCAGGCCATCCAACAGCGCGATGTCGTGATCGTCGGCGGCGGCATCGCCGGCGCGTCGCTCGCCGCCAACCTTGCCGGGTGGTGCTCGGTCACGATGATCGAACGCGAGACGATGCTCGCCCAGCACTCGACGGGCCGCTCGGCCGCCGCCTTCCTCGAGAGCTACGGCAGCGACGCCATCCGTGCACTCACGCGGGCCAGCCGCCACGAGCTCGATCGCGCGCCGGACGACGGTGAGACGCCGCCGCTGCTCACACCCCGCCCACTCCTGTGGACCGCCCGCGAAGATCAGCTCGGCGCGCTGGCCCGCTTGCTCGACGCGGTGCCGACGCTGCGCCGGCTCGACGCCGACGACGTCGTCGACGCCGCCCCTCGTATGCGGCCCGGCTACGCCGCCGGCGGGGCGCTGGAGGACGACGCCGCCGACATGGACGTGCTCGCCATCCACGGGCGTTTCGTCCGCCTGGCCCGCGCCGGCGGCGCGGACATCCGCGTCGGCAGGCGGCTCGACGTCGGCGAGCGCCGGGGCACCCGGTGGGTTGTGCGCATCGACGGTGGGCACGTGATCGAGGCCGGCGTGCTCGTGAACGCGGCCGGCGCCTGGGCCGACGAGGTCGGGACAGCCTGCGGGGTCGCGCCGATCGGCCTGCGACCGCTCCGGAGGACGATCGCCATCGGTCGGGCCCGCGGCGCGGCCGTCGCCGCCCACGATCCCCTCGTCAGCGACATCGGCGAAGACTTCTACTTCAAGCCCGAGGGACCGAACGTCCTCGTCTCGCCGGCCGACGAGACGCCGAGCGAGCCGTGCGACGCCCGCCCCGACGAGCTCGACGTCGCCCTCGCCCTGGAGCGCGTGAACGCCGCCACCACCTACGACATCCGCTCGGTCGTCACCACGTGGAGCGGGCT
>JAYUAM010000485.1:0-4143 GCA_043741295.1 Acidimicrobiia bacterium | reverse complement strand
CCCACGACCCCCTGCTTGCAAAGCAGGTGCTCTAGCCAACTGAGCTACGTCCCCGCGAACCGGGTGCACCGAGGTTACCGGTGGTGCACCGTCGCGCTCCATCCGGTTCGTCCGTGGCCAGCCGTCGACGCCGGCCACGGATGAACGGAACCCGTCAGGGGGTCCGCCAGATCGCCGACTTCTTCAGGTCGTAGCAGTTCGACCGGCCGTGCCCGTAATACTCGGTGTGGGCGGCGTCGAGCTCGACCGTGTAGCTCCCGAAGGGCAGCCGATCGGCTCCTTCGTAGAACAGGTCGTTGTGACGAGCGCCAGCGGTGAGGTAGTGACCGCCGTCGGAGTGAAGGGCGCAGGTCGGCACGACACCGAGCGCCTGGAACGCCACCTCCGCGAAGTTGGCGGCGACGTAGTCGAACCCGACGGAGGTCGACGAGAGGACGCCGTCGCTGCAGATCGCGATGACACCCGCCTGGCCGACCATACGGCCCTCGGCGCAGCCCGGATAGTCCTTCACCAGGATGAGCGCCATCTCGTCCGACGCGACGAGCCCGCCCGCCACGAGGCCGTTGTAGATCGGCGAGATCTGCTGCTGCGCGGCGTTCAACTGGTCGCCGACGATGAAGATGTCGGGCGTGTTGTCGGGAAGGCCGCTGAAGCGGATGTCTCGACCGTCGGCGACGGAGCGCAGCCACTCCTGCATCGCCGTCACCTCGTGCCTGATCTTCACCTTGAGGTCGATCTGGGTGGCGGCATCAGGCGCCGGCTGATCCTTCGGGTAGGCGTAGAAGATCTTAAACTTGCTCTTCCCGCCATCGCCGGGCGGGCCCTGTGTCGGCGGCGGGGTGGGCGTGATGGCGGGGCTCGTGGTGAACACCCCGGCGAGGTCCATCAGCATCTGTGTCGGAGCCTGGCTGTAGAAGTTCAGCGTGTGCTGGGCGCTGACGCCAGAGATGACGAGATTGGGGATGGTCTGCCCGGCGTCGACGTTGAGATTCGACGCATCGGGGCGGTCCTGCTCGCCCGGCCATACCGTGACGAAACCCTTGCCCTGCGCCTCGGTCGCAGTCACGTTGCCGAGCACCGCGCCGACGTCGCTCGACGTCGTCGGAACCGTGAGCGTCGCGCCGGACGCCGCGCTCAGGGCGCCGAATCCCTTCCCGGTCCGCGTGTCGAGAACACGAGCGGGCGACTGCGGGATGAACAGTCCCTGGCCGCTGCTCGCCACCGTGGCGTCGGTGAACAGGCCGACGAGGTCGGCAACGAGGTTCGTGGCGTTCTGCGTGTAGAAGTCGATCGTCGCACTCGGGCCGAGCGGCACGATGACGAGGTTCGGGATCGTCTGGCCGGCGCGTTCGACGTTGAGGTTCGACGCCGTCGGCCGTTCGCCGCCGCCGGGCCACACCGTGACGAACCCGGCGGCCGTCGAGTCGGTCGCGGTCACGTTGAGGACTGCCGCCGAGTAGCCGGACAGACCGATCGACGAGCTGAGCGATGTCAGCAGGGTCTCGCCCGAGCCGAGCGTTCCGAGGCGCACTCCGGTTCCGTCACGAGTATCGACGACGCGCGTCGGCTTCGTCGGGATGAACCGACCGGCCGTGGCCGTGTTGGCCGGAGAGAAGTACCCCGACACGTCGGCGATGAGGTGGGCGCCGCTCTGGGCGAACAGGTTCACCGCGCCATCGGTGCCGAGCTGCACCACAGTGAGGTTCGGGATCGTCTGACCAGCACGCTCGACGTTCAGGTTCGATGCCTCGGGCTGGGCTTCGCCCGACGGCCACACGGTGACGAACCCCTTCCCACCAGACTCGGTAGCGGTCACGTTCATGACCACGGCCGTTGCCCCGGCCGGCACTCCGCCCCGACCGGTCACCTGGAGCTTGATCGACCCTTGGGCATTGACGTAGCCCTTCGGGCCGTCGGCAGCATCGCCGTTCGGGCGCGTGTCCAAGATGCGGTTTGGTGCGAGCGGCACGAACCTCGTCGTTCCCGACGTCGCCGCGTCAGCGACGGTGGTACGGCCCACGGACGGTGCCACGCCGAGGGCGAGCAGCGCACCGAGCGCGGCCACCTTCGTCTTGCGTCGCCATCCACTGCGCCGCGCCGTATCGATCCTGCTCGTCATCCGTGCCTCCACACTCGCCCCTACGGTCCAAGACTATGGACGCCAGCGGCCCTCGCGCGTCGCCGGCTGGGCAATACCTTGACCGTTCCTGCCCACGATTTGGCTTGACGTGACCGCCCCGGGCGACGGCGCGTGAGCCCGACGCGACGCCGCGAGCGCTCACCCACAAGTAGTCTTTCGGCGGCGGTGCGCACGCCGCGCGCCAACCCACCCCTTCTGCACGTTCGGGAACGCCCGTTGGCCGTCGCTCGTCGAACCCGTTTGGGCGCTGCTCTTGCCGCGCTCGTCGCCGCCACCGGCTGCGTCGCGCCCGATGTCGAACACGTCAAGGTCCCCGACAGCACCGTCGCCGCCACGGCGTCCGCGCTACCGACGGTCGCCGGAGTGACCACCACCGATCCACTGACAGGCGAGGCACCGACGCCCGACGCCGCGTCGCGCATCGTCGCCTTCTCGCCGGCTCGGGTGTACGACAGCGGTGACAGCCCCCCCAACTGCGGGGGCTCGCTCGCCGTCGGCGCGCACGACATCACGCTGCCGGCCGACGTCACGCCCAAGGGGGTCACCGCGGTCCTGGTCAACGTCGTCGTGAGCGACGCCGCCGGCCCCGGCGAGGTGCGCGTATGGGCGCACGGTGCCGCGCCGCCGACCCATCCGACGGCATCGGTCGCCGGCACGTGCGACGCCACCGTGAAGTTGGCGATCGTGCCCGTCGGCGCCGACCACACGATCTCCATCTCCACCTCCGTAGCCGCCCGCGTAGCGGTCGTGAGCGTTGGCGCGCTCGTCGCCTCGCCCCTCGGTGCGGCGGCCGGACGTCTCGTGCCGCTCGCACCTACACGCGTGCTCGACACCTCGGCGGCTCTCGGGGCCAGCGGTCCGCTCCCGTCCGACGCCGAGGTCGAACTCACGATCGGCGGTACCGCCGGCGTGCCGGTCGGTCAGGCGGCCGTCGTGCTTCAGCTGACGGCCACCGACGGCAAACCGCCCGGTGTCGTGCGGGCATGGGCGGCGGGCGCCGACCAACCGGACCTTCCCCTCCTCGCCCTCCCCTCGGCCGGGTGGGCGGCGAGCAACCTTGCCATCGTGCCGCTGTCGGCCCAGGGCAAGATCACCTTGCGCCCGTCGGCCGAGACGAACCTCGTCGCCGACGTCGTCGGTTTCGTGACGGGGCCCGGGGCACCGGAGGTGTCCACCGGCCTCGTCGTTCCCGGCGGCCCGACGCCTGCCGCGGTCGCCGACACCGCGACCGCGGGCGGCCCGTTGGAGCCGGGCTTCCGCCGTGACGTCACGGCGACAGGCGCCCCCGAGGGCGCCGGAGCGATGCTCGTGAGCACCGTCGCGCCGCATCCCACCGATGCCGGCGCGATCACCGTCTACCCGGGCGGCGCGCCCCGTCCCGATACGCCGACGGTGCCGGTCCAGGGCGCCGGGCTCACCTCGGTGTCGCCGGCGCTGGTGCGGCTGGGTGCAGGCAACCGCTTCAGCCTGACCACCGAAGTGAGCACCGACCTCTCGCTCGATGCCCTGGCCTGGGTGCTCGGCACGCCGGTGCCGGCCGACCCGAACGTGCCGAGCGTGGCACCCGACACGATCGGCACGCCACCGAACACCGCCTTCGACAGCGTCATCGACGGGTTCCTGACGAACCGCGGCCTGAAGGGCGCGAGCGTGACGGTCGCCAAGGACGGGCGGGTCGTGTACGCACGCGGCTACGGATCGACCGACGACACCGGCGCGCCGGTGCGCGTCGACACCCGCTTCCGCTTCGCCAGCATCTCCAAGGTGATCACCGCCGCCGCGGTGCTCCAGCTCGTACAGGCCGGCGCGCTCTCGCTCGACGACAACATCTTCTCGCTCCTGTCCGACCGCCTTCCGTTCGCCGACAACCCCGATCCACGCATCGTGAAGATCACCGTGCGCGATCTGCTCCACCACACGTCCGGCTTCACGAAGGCGACCGACCCCTTCTTCACCGAGCAGCCCCAGGTCGTCAAGGTGTTCGGGGCGGGTGGCCCCAAGAC
>JAYUAM010000484.1:0-1647 GCA_043741295.1 Acidimicrobiia bacterium | reverse complement strand
CGTGCACTACGAGGTCTACCCCAGCCTCGCCACGGCGACGACGGCGAACGCCAAGATCGCCACGTCGCAACTTGCGCTGCCCGCCGACACGTCGCAGGTGGTGTACGCCACGAGCGGCTACAGCTCGAGCGTCACGAACCTGGCCAAGGTCAGCCTCGCCAGCGACGGCGTGTTCCGCGACGGTGCCGACCGCGAGACGCCGACGGCGAGTGGCAGCATCACCGACGGCATCGTCCTCACGCTGGTGACGCCGGTCAACGCCTGAGCTGCGTCGGGCTCTCGGCCGGGTCGGATGCGCATCGGCCCGGCGGTTGATTCACGCTCGGTCCGCTCAGTGGTCGGTGAAGCCGGCAGCCTTGTGCGTTCCGTCGCACAGGGGCTTGTTCGCCGACTCGCCGCAACGGCACAACGTCACCCGGTTGCGCGGTTCGAGCGTTCGCCCGTCCGACGTCGTCACACCGATCTCGCCTGTGACCCAGAGCGGCCCGTCGTCGGTGACGGCGATCGCCTGGGGCATCAACGGTTCGACATCGTCGCTGTCCGCCGCGAAGCGGTACGTGAGGGCGCCCGATGGGCAGTTCCCGATCATGGCGATCACCTGCGCCCGCACGCTCGATTCGCCCGTCTCGGGCACCTGCTTCCACACGTTCGTGACGCGGGTACCGCAGAACCCGGCATGCACGCAGATCGAGCGGTCGTCGCGCACGACGATGCCGGTGCCGCCGAGCACGTTCGAGCGTTCGTCGTACGTGCCCGCCGCGTTGTCGTCGGCGGCGAAGCCCACTCGCTTGTGCGTCCCGTCGCAGAACGGCTTGTTCGCCGATTGGCCGCACCGGCAGAGCGCGTATCGGGGTCCCGCCTCCAGCCGTTCCGTGGTGGCCCAGGCGAGTGGTTCGCCGTGCTCGCTGACGACGGCGCGACGCCGGTAGAGCGCAACGTCGCCACTGACGAGGAGCGGACCGTTGGGCGCCGCGTTGATGGACGGGGCGGTGGGCGCTTGGTCGGTCATGGCCGGCACCTTAGGCACGCGGGGACGCGCCGCCGGCACGACGGCACGAGAGACGGGCTCACGGCGCTTGCTACCGTGCCAGTGATGGAGGGCGGCCGGGTGCTCCGGGGCACGCTGATCGCCGAGAGCCTGCGCAACGGCATCGTGCTCGAAGGGTTGAACCTCCGAGTCACACGGGTGGTGCGGGGTGACTTCGGCGACGAAGCGAAGCATCAGCCGCGCACGTGGACGGTCGTCGACTTCGAGGTCGCCATCGAGCACGCCAGCGATCTCGCCGCATCGCTCGAGCGCGGTCTCGACGCCGGCGGCCCCTGGTACTGCGACTTCGGAGACGACGTGGAGACCTTCGTCGTATTCGGCGGACGGTCGTTCCGCTACGTAACCGGTGACTCTGGAGGCCGAGCGCGGGCCATTTGCCCACGGCCGTTCGGTCGGCGTCCCAGAGGCGCAGCTCGACTGGGGCGGTTAGCCCAGTTGGCCCCCGCAGGGTCCTGGTGAGCGCGTCGGACACCGTCGTGGTGAATCCGTCTGATGGAGGGTACTATCCGTTCGGTGGAGAACGGTGGTGGGTGAGGTGTTGCCGATCTTCCGGTCGGAGAACCAGGCCAAACTCCTCGCCGCCATCTTCCTGGCCCCCG
>JAYUAM010000483.1:0-4147 GCA_043741295.1 Acidimicrobiia bacterium | reverse complement strand
TTCCGCTAGCTCAATCGGGCCCGAGGTCACCCGGTCGTCACGGCTCCGTCGTCCCGGGACGGGCGGAGTGCTCGACGGACTCGCGAAGGAACGCCGTGTTGAGGTCGTCCACGGTGGTGCTGGACGCGAGCTCGTTAGTCGCTGCCCGACCGTCCTCACGGCTGCGTCGTGCGGTCCTGCGGCACGCTTGGTCGCCAACTCGTCGAGGCTGGCGACGAGGAGGTACGCGGCCGCACCGCGCCTCAGTAGCTGAACGCGGTGGCGCCCTCGTCGCCTATCCATTCCCACATCGGGACGGTGCCGCCGATCGTTGCGCCGTCGATCCACGGAGCGTCCTGAAGGTGCTTTGCGTTGACGCAGATCGGGCACACGAGGAAGCGGCCGCCGGCTCCCAGGTATCGAGTGAGCAGCTCAGCGATCGGCGGACAACCATCGCAGGCGACGCCTACTGCGACGTCTCGGACAGCGAGTCGCACGGCTTCCTTGGTGAGGAACGTCAGTGTCGGGCGACCCGACTCGGCTGCGGCCACCGCGACCAGCAGGGCGACGGTGACGCGCTCGGTGTCTTCGAGACCGGTGGTGAGGCTCACGACAGCCTTGTTGCTCATGACATGCATCCCTTGTCGGTGTAGTTGGTTCGGTTCGAGTGTGCGCCGAGGGGATCCTCCCGACTAGTTCATGATCTGTAGCAACCGGCCTCGAGTGGTAGGCGTAGCATCGCGTTCATGGTCAGGTACGGTCAGTTCTGTCCGGTCGCCAAGACCTCCGAGCTGTTCTGCGAGCGGTGGATGCCGTTGATCCTCCGGGAGCTGATGTGCGGAAGCCATCGGTTCTCCGAGATCCAACGCGGCGTTCCACTGATCTCGCCCTCACTGCTGTCGAAGCGGCTCGGCCAGCTGCACGCCGGCGTCATCCACAAGACCCCGACCGGCCACGGCTGTGACTACACGCTCACCGATGCCGGCTGGGAGCTTTATCCGATCGTCGAGGCGATGGGCGTGTGGGGCCAACGATGGGCACGAAGCCGCTACAGCGCTGACGAGCTCGACCCCGCCTTGTTGATGTGGGATGCGCGACGGATGCTGAAGCCTGACGGTCTGCGGAACGGGCAACGAACGGTGGTCGAGTTCCGGTTCCGGCGAGCGCCACCGCGCAAGACCACCTACTGGCTCGTCGTCGACGACAGCGTCGACCTGTGCCTGATCGACCCCGGGCATCCCATCGACCTCCACGTCAATGCCGATCTCCGCGCCCTCGCCGAAGTGTGGATGGGCGACCGTTCCCTTCCCGACGCCATGCGCGCCGGGGCGATCGAGCTCGACGGGCCCCGCGAACTTCTGCGTAGCTTCCCGGCCTGGTTCGGTCAGCACCCCGTGCTCGCATCGATCGCACCCGCTGCCCGACCTGCGTAACACGGGCGTCGCTGCTCGCACCACGACCCCACGAAGGTGCGCACCGGCCGACGCGACATCCGTGATCACACCGTCGCTGCGTCGCATGGCCCTTGCGTGCCCCGAGCGCGGGTGGCAGAGTCGCAGAAGGCGCCGCGTCGGCCCACGGGATCACGGCCCCGGTCTGGGGCGCGGGGAAGGGGCGTCGCCATGGCGACATTGTCGAGCCAGACTCGTGGCGCACTGAACGCGATCGCGACCTACATGGCGGGCCAGAACGAAGCGGTGCAGTACTGCCTGCAGTTCATGGCCGACCAGGTCACGGACACATCGAGCGGCCTCCTGGGAGGCTTCCAGGCCGGCGCGCTGCCGGCGAACCACGTCATCACCGATACCGGCGCCGAACCGTTCAAACTGAACGCCGACGCGTCGAGCGGACCGCGCGGATCGATCGCCCTCAATCTCCACACCGGGCACCTCGACGCCACATGGACGGTCGACGGCGCGACGATCACCGTGGCAAACCAAGTCCGCTGGGTCGCCTCGCTTCTGGGCGACAAGTTCCTCTTCCTCGTCGGCAAGACTCCGTCGGGCTTCTACCTGTTCACCACGACGAACATCTGACGCCGAGCCGCCGATCGACCGACCGCCTCGGTTCGGCGAAGTGAATCCAGCGCCGTCAGCGCTCTGCCCGGTCACCGGCGTCGGCGTTGGCGGCGCCCGTTCCATCGGGCGTTAGATCGCTCCCGGCTTCAGCCGGTCGATCTCGTAGGCGAGCATCTCGTCGACCGTGTGGGCCGGCGGGTTCGGCAGCGACACGGGACCGTGCTCGCGGCTCGGCACGATCACCACGGCCTTGCCCGGGCTCGTCACCGCGCCGCGCTGGTTCGTGCAACGGATGGCGAGGTGCACCTCGCTGCGGATGCCATCGGCGGTCTCGGTCTGCACCTTGTCGACGACCTCGCCGGCGAGCCACGTCGTGTCGCCGATGAAGTTGAACCGGCGGTGCTGGCACTCGAACTTCCAGAGCCACGCGTCGTCGCCCATCCAGTCGGTCACGAGGTGGCACAACCACGTCTCGCGCAGGCCGCCGTAGTCGTACGAGGTGGGCAGGCCGAGCTCCTGGGCGCGCTCGGGCTCCCAGTGCAGTCGCTGCACCGTGTCGGGGATGTTCAGGTTGTTCGGCGGGAACAGGCCGGGCGCCTTCTTGCGGATGAGGTACGACAGGCGAAAGCCACCGGGCGGGGTGAGCTGCATCCCCCACCCGAGGTGCCACACCACGATGTCGGTGGTGCGCAGCGGGCCCTTCACCTTCGGGTCGACGGCGTCGCCGATCTCGATATCCTCGAACCAGCGGGGCTCGGCACCGCGGCGGGTCTCGGCTTCGTAGGCGGCGTCGATCTCGGCGAGCTGCTCGGGCGTGTACGGCTCGGGCACCTCGCGTTCCTTCTTGCGCTCCTTTGACGCGTTGCGCTCGGCGTTGATCCAGGTGCCGCGTTGGATGCCGTGCAGCTCGCCGTGCTGGTTGGCGTAGATGAAGTCGTGCGTCACGTGCGCGGTGCGGCCACCGAAGTCGCTGCGCTTGTCGGCCACGCCCACCTGGGCGCGCAGGCACTTCAGCGCGTTACCGAGGTGAAGCGGCTGCCACCACTCGAACTCCATGATCGCCTGGTACGAGCCGAGGCCGGCGAACGGGTCGCCCTTCAGCACCGCCTTGTTCTCCGGTGGCACGGGTCGGGGCGAGGCATCCTCGCCCATCGTGTAGAGGAACGTCGGCGGGTTGATCAGCCCGCCCCAACGGGTCTCCGTGGCGTAGGCGTCGTCGCAGTAGAGCGGGTTGTCGTCGCCGTAGCCGTGGGCGAAGTGCCGCAGACCGTCCCGCGAGACCTCGTAGTTGTGCGGCGGCGTGTACAGCGGCTGCGGCACACCGATGCGGGAGCGCGAACGCTCGAAGGCGTCGTCGGTGAGCACACCGTACGTGGGGTCGTGGACATCGGTCATGGCGAGAGCTCCTACGGGGTGGTGCCAGGTGGGGTGGTGCCGGCTGAATTCGACGGCGTGCCGAGCAGATCGACGATGGCGTGGCAGTAGCCCTCGACGCGTCGCGGGGACACCATGAACGACGGCGGAGAGTGGAACCGCAGCTGGGGAAGTCGGCGACGAGCGGCGATGCGGTCCCGCGCCTCGGACGCTGTTCCGTAGATGGCGATGGCGTCGAGCATCGACCGGGGTACGGCGGCCGCCATCGCCTCGATGTCGTTGCCGCGGAACGCATCGCGGATCGCGGCCACGCCGTCCTGCCACCCGTGCAAGGACGTGAGCGGGTCGTACGTCTTCACCGTCACGTAGAACGCGATCATCAACCGGGCGTCGCGCTCGGCGCGGGCGGGGTCGTCGTCGTTGATCGCGGTGATCACCCACCCCCAGCGGCGGAGCACGTCGGGATCGCGCCCGGCGCTCGCCGCGCCCGCCGCCAGGTTCGGGTCGATCGTCTCGTCCCACCAGCGGTCGGTGAACAAGCCGTGCCCGATGATGCCGTCGGCGACGCGTCCGGCCACCTTGAGCATCCCCTGGTTGAACGCGCCGACCAGGATCGGCACGTCGAGCGGGCCGAGGACCGGCGCCATGATCGCCGCGTCGAGGGCGTAGAACTCGCTCTCGTGGCGCACCGGCTTCATGTTCGGTGCGTCGAGGTAGGCGCGGATCGCGCCGACCATGTCGGCCATGCGGGCCAGCGGCCGGTCGGCCGGCGCGGC
>JAYUAM010000482.1:0-1650 GCA_043741295.1 Acidimicrobiia bacterium | reverse complement strand
CGTTCAACCGCCCTGACCGAAACAACGGTTGGACCATCGAGCTCGAGGAGGCGTACTTCGGGAGCCTCGTCGCCGCGGCCAACGATCCCGCCGTTCGGGTCATCGTGGTGACGGGGGCCGGTCGGTCGTTCTGCCCCGGGCTCGACATGTTGGCACTCGAGGAGTCGGCCCGGCTCGGCAAGCCGATGTCGACGGCGCGGCGCTTCCCGATGACCACGGCGCGATTGATCCCGAAACCCGTCATCGGCGCGATCAACGGCGCGGCGGCCGGCATCGGGTTCATCCAGATGGCGTGCTGCGACGTCCGCTTCGCGTCGACGACCGCCAAGTTCACCACCGCGTTCGCCCGTCGGGGCCTCCCGGCCGAGAACTCGCTGTCGTGGCTCCTGCCCAAGATCGTCGGCCACGCCAACGCCATGGACCTCCTGCTGTCGGCGCGCGTGATCGGGGCCGAGGAGGCGCACCAGCTCGGCCTCGTGAACCGCACGACCGAGCCCGGCGAACTGCTCGCCACGGCACAGGGGTACGCCCGTGACGTGGCGATCAACTGCTCGCCGTTCGCGGTCGCGTCGATCAAGCAGCAGACCAACGCCGACTGGGAGAAGTCGGCCGAAGAGGCGCGGCTCACCGCGCTCGTGCTGGTGTCGGAGCACGGTGCCCATGCCGATTTCGTCGAGGGTGTCGCAAGCTTCCAGGAGAAGCGCCCGCCGCGCTTCGCCGGCTACGACGCGGGACTCACCATCCCGCGCGGCTGGTACCGGTAGATCTGGTCCCGGTCGATCAGTAGGTCGTGAGCCCCATCGACTTGGCGATGGCGTTGCGTTGGATCTGACTGGTGCCGCCGGAGATCGTCGCCACGATCGACTCCCGCCAACGGAAGCTCATCACGCTCTCGGTGGCGAAGCCGTGTCCGGCCATGACCTGCATGCCGAGGCGCGCCGCGGCCACGTAGGTCTCCGAGCACTTCACCTTCGCCATCGCCGCCTCTCGCGTGCAGGCCATCTCGGCGCCGAGCATCCAGGCGGCGCGGTACGCCAACAGCCGGGCCGCGTCGATATCGGTCTGCAGGTCGGCCATCGGATGGGCCAACGCCTGGAAGTTCCCGATCGGGCGACCGAACTGGTGGCGCTGCTTGGCGTAGCCCAGCATCTCGTCCATCGTGGACTGGGCGACGCCGGTGTAGGCGGCCGCCATCACCACCTTCTCGACGTCGAGGCCCGACATCATGATCGAGAAGCCGGCGTGCAGCGGCCCGACGAGGTTGTCCTTCGGCACGACCACGTCGGTGAGGAAGACGTCGTTGGTGCCGAGGAGGTGTCGGGCGAGCGTCGGTGTCCGACGGATCTCGATCCCCGGTGCGTCGTTCGGTACGAGCAGGAGGCTGATGCCGCGGTGCTTGGGCGCCACGGGGTCGGTGCGCACGTACAGTGCGATCCACGCGCCCGGCAGCCCGGCCCCCGTGCACCAGGCCTTCTGCCCGTTCACGACGAAGTGGTCGCCCCGGTCGACGGCGGCGCATCGCAGCGACGCTGCATCGGAGCCGGCGTCGGGCTCGGAGATCGCCACCGACACGCGGTAGGCCCCGTCGAGCAGGCCCGCCCGGAAGCGCTCGCGCTGCCCGTCGGTTCCGTGCCGGAAGATCACCAGGCC
>JAYUAM010000481.1:0-21296 GCA_043741295.1 Acidimicrobiia bacterium | reverse complement strand
GTCGCCCGACCGGTGCCTGTTCGAGGGAGGCGTCATGGCCTACGAGGCTCCGGTGCTCGGCGACGAGCGGCCGCCGGTCACCGACTGGTCGCACGACTACGACCTCTTCGAGGAAGGCTACGTGCGTGACCCGTTCGGCACCTGGGCCGAGGTGCGGCCCGGTTGCCCGGTGGCCACGAGCGAGCGGTTCGGTGGCTCACACCTGGTCATCGGTTACGACGCGGTAGTCGAGGCGGCGGCGAAGACGGGCGTGCTCACTTCCACGCTCGGTACGGCGGCGGCACCGACCTTCGAGGACTTCAGCGACCCGGCCCGGCCGAGATCGATCATCAACAGCGACCCGCCCGATCACGCGGCCCCCCGCCGTCTTATCCTGCCGAGCTTCTCCCCGGCCGCCGTGGCCGGCTACGAGGTGGTGACCCGCGCGCTTTGCGAGCGTCTCGTCGACGCCCTCGGCGACCGCACGGACGTGGATGCTGCCGTCGACTACGCCCAGCAGATCCCGGTGCGGGTGGTCGGTCGGATCCTGGGCATTCCCGAGGAGCGCACCGACCAGTTCATCGGCTGGGTGCGCGACATCCTCGAACACGGGATCCTCGAACCCGAGCGTCGACGAAGCGCCTTCGGTGAGCTGTTCACCTACTTCGCCGGTGAGGTCGCGACGCGACGGGCCGAGCCGACCGACGACCTCATCTCCCGCCTCGTGCACGGCACGCTCGACGACGGGTCGCAGCTGCCCGACCGCGACATTCTCGGCAACCTCGGCCTGCTGCTCGTGGCCGGCATCGACACGACGTGGTCGGCGATCGGCTCGTCACTCTGGCACCTCGCCCAACACCCCGAGCAGGCTGCCCGGCTGCGCGCAGAACCCGACCTGTGGCCGACGGCCACCGAGGAGCTCCTGCGGGCGTTCGCCCCGGTGACGATGGGCCGGATCGCCACGGCGGATGCCGAGATCGCCCGCTGTCCGGTGGACGCCGGGCGACGCGTCCTGCTGGCGTTCCCGGCCGCCAACCGGGATGCCGCGATGTTCGAACGCCCGGACGACGTCGTGCTCGACCGCCAGCACAACCGACACGTCGCGTTCGGATCGGGCATCCACCGCTGCGCCGGTTCGAACCTTGCGCGCATGGAGCTGCGCGTCGCGTTACAGGTGTGGCTCGCGCGCGTGCCGTCGTTCTACTTGAGCGACCCTGCGGCGGTCACGTGGGCCGGCGGCCAGGTGCGCGGCCCCCGTTCCGTCCCCGTCACGCGCGGCTGAGCGGCGCCGACCCGCTCGCCGACATCACCGAGGTCACCCGCCTCCAAATCGTGCGCGAGAGCCGGGTCTGAGTCGGCCACCGATTCTCGGCACGCTCTGCCGCGCTTTTCGCAACGATCCGTGCCGAGAACAGACGGTTGGCGGCTGAATCGGTGTGCGCGCGGCGCTGCGGTCAAACCTCGGCGGCGGCCTTCTGGACGGCGGCGACGATGCGGGCGTAGCCGGTGCAGCGGCAGAGGTTGCCGGACAGGCCGATGCGCACCTCTTCCTCGCTCGGCGTCGGGTTGCGTTCCAGCAGCGCGGTGGCCGACAGGAGCATGCCGGGTGTGCAGAACCCGCACTGCACGCCGCCCTCTTCGAGGAGGCACCGTTGCAGGGTGGCGAGTTGGTCGCCGTGTGCCAACCCTTCCACCGTGGTGATCTCGCGTCCGGCGGCCTGCACGGCGAGGAACGAGCACGAGTTCGCTGGCTGGCCGTCGAGGAGCACCATGCAGGCGCCGCACTCGCAGTCGTCGCAGCCCTCCTTGGTTCCGGTGAGGCCGACCTCGGTGCGCAGCACGCTCAAGAGGTTGCGGCCCTGGTCGACGGCCACCGGGTAGTCGACCCCGTTGACGTTGAGGGTGATCGACTCGCTCATGCGGCACCGTTCCTGCTCGTGGTGCGGTCCGCACCGATTCCGGTCGCACCGATTCCGATGGCACCGATTCCGATGGCACGGTTGACGGGGATGGCGAGGTGTTCGCCGCCGGCGCGGCGGGCGGCGGCGTCGACGGCGCGACGGGCCATGACGCCGACGCAGTGGCGGCGGTAGCGGTCGGTGGCCCGGAGGTCGGTGATCGGGACGGCCTGGTCGGCGGCGGCCGCCTCGACGGCGGCGAGCACGTCGTGCACCGACCGCCCGACCAGGGCGTCGAGCCCGGTGACCGGCAGGATCGTGGGGGCGACCGCCGTGAGGCTGACGGTGACGGCGGCGACCGATCCGTCGTCGGCCAACGTCACCGATGCGCCGGCGCCGACGACGGCGATCTCCATTGCCCGGCGGTACTCCAGCCGGACGTACGCGCTCGACGAACGAGCGGCGACTGCCGGCAGGTGGATGGCGACGCACAGCTCGTCGGCCGCCGCACTCGTGCGGCCCGGCCCCGTCCACAGGTCGCTGAGGGAGACACGTCGCCGGCCCCGAGCCGCGGAAGCGAGCTCGACCGAGGCGCCGAGCACCTGCAACGGTGCGCCGGTGTCCATCGCCGGCGAGGCGTTCATCACGTTGCCGCCGAGCGTGCCGAGGTTGCGGGTGGACGGCGAGCCGACGAGCGCGCTGCCGTCCGACAGCCCCGGATACTGGGCTGTGACGTCGTGGTGCGATTCGAGGACGTGATGGCTGACGAGTGCGCCGATCGACAGGCCGCCGTCGGCCGCCCGCTCGATCGAGCGCAACGCGTGGATGCGGTCGATGGCGACGAGCGCGTCGGGCAACGGGGACTTGCCTTGACGGGCGCCGACGACCAGGTCGGTACCGCCCGCCACCGGGCGGGCGCCGGCGGCCAGCGCGTCGAGCGCGATGTCGAGTGTCGTGGCGTTGACGAAGCTCACGGCTGCATCGCCTCCCACACCCGCTCGGCCGTCATCGGCAGCTGCCGCACCGGTCGACCGACGAGCTTGGCGAGCGCGTTCGAGATCGCCGCCGCGGTCGCGACGTTCGGCGCTTCGGCGAGCCCCTTGGCGCCACGCGGGCCGGCGTCGGGCGTGGCGATCTGGACGAAGTTCGTGGTGATCGGCGGAGCGTCGGCGCAGGTCTGGAGCTTGTACTCCAGCAGTGCGGCGTTGCGCTGCTTTCCGTCCTCGTCGTAGCGGGTGCCCTCGGTGAGGGCCTGGCCGATGCCCATGAGCACGCCGCCCTCGACCTGGCCGAGCGCGCCGACCATGTTGATGATCGTGCCCGAATCGTGTGCCGTGCTCACGTGCAGCACGCGGGCGACGCCGGTGTCCCGGTCGAGCTTCACCCGCACGGCGTGGCACGAGAACTGCGGCGCCACGAAGGCGGCCATGCCGACATCGCCGACGCAGCTCGACCCCGCCAGCGGGGGAGCGGCCGGCGGCGGGCCGGAGCCATGGCCGATCAGTAGTTCGCCGCCCGACGCGATGGCCGCCAGCTCGGCGATCGGTACCTGCTTGGACGGCGAGCCGGCCACCGACGCCTGGCCATCGGCGAGCACGATGTCGGTCTCGGCCGCTTCGAGATGATCGGCCGCGAGCTTGCGCAGCTGCTCGGCCACCTGCCCGGCGGCGGCCACGACCGCTCGCCCGTTGTTGAACACGGTCTGCGAGCCGGTGGCCCCCATGTCGTACGGGGCGACCGACGTGTCCTGGTAGACGAGCTCGAAGTCCTCGGGTTGCATGCCCAGCTCGTCGGCGGCGAGCTGGCGCAGCGTCATCACCGCGCCGGTGCCGCACTCCTGCGCGCCGGTGATGATCTGGCCGGACCCGTCGCCGTCGATCTTCACGTAGGCGCCCGAAGGCACCGCGAAGCTCGGCCACCAGCCGATGGCCACACCGATCGCCTCGTCGTCCGGCAACGGCTGCCCGTAGCCGGCAGCGGCGGTGGCCATCTCGATGCACTGCTGCAGCCCGATCTCGCCGTAGGTCTGCCCGCTCGGCCCGACGGCTCCGGTGTCGACGGCGTTGCGTCGGCGGAACTCGACCGGGTCCATGCCGATGGCCTTGGCGACCTCGTCGGTGTGCGACTCGAGCGCCCAGCAGCACTGCGGCGCGGTGGGGGCGCGCACCGAGCCGGACGGCTGGTGGTTCGTGTAGGCGAGGTGGGCCTCGACGTGGACGTTGGGCACCTTGTACGGCCCGGCCACGTGCATCGCCGCCAGTTGGGGGAAGAAGCCTGCGTCGGCCGTGTAGGCGCCGTTGTCGATGACGACATTCGCCCGGCGACCCGTGATCGTGCCGTCGCTCGTGACGCCGGTCTCGATCTCGATGACCATGCCCTCGCGCCGGCGGTCGGGCGCGAGGAACTCCTCCTGCCGACTGAAGACCAGCTTCACCGGGCGCTTGGCGACGCGGGCGAGCGCGGCGATGTGCGCCTCGTAGTGGAACCCGCACTTGCCGCCGAAGCCGCCGCCGAGGTGCGGCACGATGATGCGCACGCGGTTGGCCGGCAGTTCCAGCGTCTCGCACACGCCGGCGCGAGCATCGAACGGAACCTGGGTCGAGGTCCAGATCGTGACCTTGTTGCCTTCCCACTGGGCGACGACGGCGCGCGGCTCGATCGGTGCGGCGTGGCTGGCATCGGCCACGTACCGGCTGCGCACCACGGCGTCGGCGGTGGCCAGCGCGGCGTCGACGTCGCCCTTGGTGATCGACGAGAACGAGGCGTCGTTGGCCGAACGAACGAGCGCGTCGGCGGCGCCGTAGGTCGACCAGTCGGCGTGCACGAGCGGCGAGTCGGCCAGCAACGCCGCTTCCACGTCGCCCACCACCGGCAGCGCCTCGTACTCGACGACGATGGCGTCTACGGCGCGCTGCGCGGTGACGGCGTCCACCGCGGCGACCGCGGCCACGACCTCGCCTTCGAACCGCACGACGTCGCGGGCGAACAGCGTGCGGTCCTGGACGAAGGGGCCGAAGCGAACGGCGGGCACGTCGTCGGCGGTGAGCACCGCGAACACGCCGGGCATGGCGCGAGCGGCCGAGACGTCGAGCCGGGTGATGCGGGCGTGGCTCGTGCCGGCGTAGCGGAACTTGGCGGCGAGCAGCCCGGTGAGCGTGAGGTCGGCGGCGTAGCGGCCGCTGCCGGTCACCTTGTCCGGCCCATCGGCACGCACGAAACGGGGAGGCGCTTCAGCAGCAGTGGTGACGGTCATCGTGGTCGTTCCCCTCGTCCTTCTCGTCGTCTGTCTGGGGTCGTCGCGCAGCGGCTCGCCCCTGGACCCCCGGCGACGCCGCCACGATTGTTCCACGGCCGGGACCGGGGTGCGGAAGTTGGCACCATGCAGCGATGGAGTTCGATCTCATGACCGGCGCATCGACCACAGGCTCCAGCCGGCGCTCGCCAACTGGGGTCGGGTCGCCGAAGCGGTCAGGGCCGGCGAACGCTGAAGCGCGGCAGCCCTCGGTTCGCCTCCGCCGGCGCGTCGTGGCTCAGCGCTGACTTAGCCCGGGCCGCACGCGACGGTGATCTCCACCGACCGGTCCGTCGCCGCCGAACCGGCGCCGACCGGGTCCTGATCGCCACGGCCGTCGACCGCGATCGGTGTGGCGACGCCCTTCGCTCGCAGGTAGCTGGCCACCGCGTCGGCCCGCAGGTGCGAGAGCTGGTCGTTCGTGACCGAGAGGCCGGGTCGGGCGTCCGAGCGACCGACGAGGGTGATGCGCGCCAGGTTGCTCGTTCGTGCGGTCTGGGCGAGCGCATCGAGCGTGGTGCGGGCCGCCGGAAGGAGTTCCCAGGAGCCGTCGGTGAAACGAACGGGGTCGACCGTCGTCGCTACGCACTGAGCGGCTGGCTCGGCGGCCGAGCTGCCCGAGGCGGCTGTCGTAGCCTGGCCGGCGGCGGCTGCGGTCGATGTCGAGGGGACAGGGGCGGCGGTCGTCGCAGTCCCGGTCGTCGACGCCGTTGTCGTCGCGGTGGTCGTCGCGTTGGTCGTCGCGGTCGCAACCGCTGGTGCCGCTGTCGTCGTGCTCGCCGGAGCTGGTGCTTCGGGCGCGCCGACGAGCGCCGCGCCGTCACCGGGGTCGACGCCGAGCGGCTGCCACGGCGTCTCCCAGTCGTTCGCCACCTCCACGTCGGGCGCGTCGCCCTTGGTCCACCACTTCGCCTCGTAGCCGGTACCGCCCACCTGCACGCGCTGGCCCTTCGTGAAGGCCGTGCCCGGATCCCAGGCGACGTAGGTGCCGGACGCGATGGTGGTGGTCACCGGTGGGTGCTCGCCGGGGAGCACGGGGCCGACGAGCCGCCAGGGAACCGGTCCGTCCGTCGGGCTCGCGCCGTCGGGTACTTGCCCGTTGGTGAACCACAGGGCCGCGTAGACGTTGCCGTGCCAGACGACCTTGCGGCCCTGCTGGTAGGAGCGGTTCGGGTTCCAGACCGGGTACGGGCTCTTGGTCGGATCGTCGGGCGGCGCGGTTCGCGCGCCGGCCTGAGCGACGGTCGTCGTCACGGCACTCGTACCGGCGGCGGCGACGGCGCTGTTGGATCGACCGATCGCGCCGAACAACTCCGCGAACGCGCCGGGTCGTTGATCGATGCCGCTGCAATGTGGTGACGGCTTCGTAGCGTCGACGTTCGCCCCGCACACCGTGTCCCGGTTGAGCGACCACATCGATAGGCGCCCGACGCCGTGCTGACGGGCGAAGTCGACGAGCCACGTCGCGGTGGCGAGGTCGAGCTTCTCCGACACGACGTCGTTGAGGCCGATCATCGGCGTGGCCCCGACGCGCCGCCACAGCTCGGCGCGGTCGAGCTTGAGGCCGACCGTTCGATAGACGGTGTCGAGCTGGCCAACCACCCCGAGCAGCGCGTGTTCGATGTTCGACCGCAGGCGTCCACCGTCGCCGAAGTTCATCGTCATCGCGTTCACACCGGCGAGGTCGACGCCCTTCTGGAGCATCGCAGTCACCGCGGCCTGCGCTGCCGGTGGAAGCCCGTTGGCGTCGACCGGGAGCGTCAGCCACACCGCGAGCGGATGACCCGCCGCCTTGCGGTCGCGCTGCAGCGCCGCCACGGCGGTGGCGCGGCGAGCCAGTGCGCCGGTGTCGGACAAGCCGGCACCCTCGAGGTCGAGGTCGATGACCGGAACCTGGTAGCGCTCGACGACCGACCCGTAGGCGCGCTGCAGGCTTGACGCGTCCGCGCACGCGGAGGCGAGCTCGGTGTTCGCCGCGCCACCGAAGGAGACGATGGGGTCGGCACCGTGGGCGCGCAGCCGCGTCAGCCGGCGATCGAGGTCGAGCGATGTGGACGCCTCGTCGAGACCGTACGCCGCGCCCCACGCCGGCGCGCACGAGCCGTCGGCGCTGGCGACGACGAACCCGAGCACGACCTGGCGGGCCGGAGCCGCCGTCTCGTTCTCGAACGGGTAGGACGGGGTCAAGGTCACGTCGACGTAGGGGGCGAACCACTGCGGGGCGAGTGCCCCCGTGCGGTGCGTCACCCGGCGAACGGCCGCCGAGATGCCGTAGGCGGCGGTCGCCACCATTGCCACAGCGACGAGCACCCGGAGGACGGACAGTTGCCGCCGAGGTGGCCGAGCGTTGGGCTGCGCCGACCCGGTCGCTTCCTGTACGAGCATGAGCCCCACCTTCCGAGCGGGCCGCTGAGCAGCCACGACACGTGCGTACATGGTGACACACCGTGGAGACCGGGTTACCATCGCTGACGACGTCTGGCGCCGTGGCTTGCCGAGCCGGGTGCCGACCAGGCGGCTGGCCAGGAGGAGTCGTGGACACGTCAATGGCGGAGGCGACCGGGTGAACGTCCGGCGTGAACGAGCCCCAGGCGTCGAGTCGACCGACCTCGGTTCGGGAGACCCTGGTCCGGGCGCGCCCGCTCGCCGTCGGCAGTGGGGCGCCGACCGGCGCACGGCACCATTGCCGCCGATCACCCGTAGACCGACCGGCGGCCGGGTCGTGCGGGCGCGCCTGCTGATCGTGGCGACCGTCGCCTGCTGGGTCGCGTACGTCGTGTCGGTGGTCTACCAGCAGTTCGTCACCTCCGGTGGAAAGACGATCCGCTTCACGATCGAGACCGTGTCGTACCTGCTGATCGTCACGGCACTCACGGCGTCGGCATGCGCCTACCTCGTCGCCCGCCTCGGCGCGTTCTACCGCTGGCGCTCGCACCAACGCGTGCCTCGGTTCGACATCGAGGAGCACTTCGCCACGAGCGACCCCAGCGTCACGGTGCTTGTGCCGTCGTTTCGCGAGGACGAGCACGTCGTCAACGGTTCGCTCCTCGCCGCCGCACTGCAGGAGTTCCCGCACCTGCGCGTCGTCCTGCTGATCGACGACCCGCCCGTGTCCGACTCGGCCCAGGCCGCCGCCCAGCTGGATGCGGCGCGTCGCGCCCCCGAGGCGCTGCGCGCCCTGCTGCGCGAGCCGTTCGAGTCGGCCTACGTCGCGCTCGAGGCCTTCGAGCGGCGCGCCGCCACCGAGAAGCTTGAAGGCCTCGGCGAGCTCGATCGCCTCGCCGTCGAGTACCAGCGCGCCTCGACGTGGCTGCGCGACCTGGGCCAGGCGCGGGCCGTGCACGATCACTCCGACCAGTTCATCGCGGAGCACGTCCTCGGCCGTCTGGCGGCCGACCTCGACGCGGTCGCGTCCGCCGTCCGTGCCGCCGCCGACGAGGGCGGGGTCTTCCCGGAGGAGCGACTCGGTCGCCTCTACCGCCGTCTCGTGCACACCTTCGACGCCGAGTTCTCCTCGTTCGAACGGAAGTCGTTTGCCTCGCTGTCGCACGAGCCGAACAAGGCGATGAACCTGAACAGCTACATCGGGTTGATGGGGGCGAGCTACCAGATCAAAGCGACGCCGGCGGGCCGCGAGCTGCAGCCGTGCGATCCCGAGCTCGCCGATCTCCACGTACCGGGCTCCGACTACGTGCTCACGCTCGACGCCGACAGCGTCGTGCTGCCCGAGTACTGCCTGCGGCTCGTGTACCTCCTCGAGCGCCCGGAGAACGCCGACGTCGGTGTGGCGCAGACGCCGTACAGCGCGTACCCGGGAGCGGCCACGCGCCTCGAACGCCTCGCCGGCGCCACCACCGACCTGCAGCACATAAGCCATCAGGGGATGGGGCACTACGGCGCCGCGTTTTGGGTGGGGGCGAACGCCGTCCTGCGCAAGCGCGCGATCGACGACCTCGAGGTCGAAGACACCGAGGACGGCCGCGCCGTGCACCGGTACATCTCGGACCGCACGGTCATCGAGGACACCGAGTCGTCGATCGATCTCGGGTTGCACGGCTGGAGGATCGTCAACTATCCCGAGCGCCTCAGCTACAGCGCGACGCCGCCAGACTTCGGTGCCCTGTGCATCCAGCGCGAGCGCTGGGCCAACGGCGGTCTGCTCGTGCTCGGCAAGCTTCGCCGGCTGCTCCGCCAGTACCGGCACCGCACCGGCCGCAGCCATGCGATCGAGGGATACCTGCGCGCCAACTACCTCGGATCCATCGCGTGGAGCAGCCTCGGCCTGCTGTTCATCCTCTTCTACCCGTACCCCGAGGTGCTGCTCAGCCCACTTGTCGTCGGCACGGCCGCGCCCTACTTCCTGGCGATGGCCGCCGACCTGAAGGACTGCGGGTACAAGCGCACGGACATCTTCCGCGTGTACGGCTTCAACCTGATCCTCGCGCCGGTCAACCTGTCCGGCGTCATCGTCTCGGTCGGGCAGGGGCTCACCGGCAGGAAGATCGCCTTCGCCCGCACACCGAAGGTGCGCAACCGCACGACGGCGCGGTTGCTCCTGGTCGTGATGCCGTTCCTGCTCGTCGCGTGGTCCGCCTGGACGCTGTACCATGATATCCAGCGCCACCGCTGGGCCCATGCGCTGTTCGCCGCGGCGAACGCGCTGCTCGCGTCGTACGGGATCGTCGCGTACATCGGCGTGAAGAACGCGCTCGTCGACATCGGCGTGAACCTCATCGACAAGCTGTACAAGCCGGTGCCGCGGCCATCGGCGGTACCGCTTCCGCGCGATCGCTCCGCGACGTTGTCGCCCGCCACCGGGCGTCGACCGCTGGCGGTCGACTGGGAGAGCGTGCTGCACTACGGGTCGACCTACTCGACGGGCGAGTCCGAGCCGCTGCCCGTCGCCGCGGCGTCCTCGTCCGCCCTTCGTCGCCAACAGCGCCAGCAGGTGCGCAACGGCGTGGTCGGCGCCGCCGGCGAACGCAGCGCCGACGAGGGCGAGCGGACGACGGTCCAAGGGACACGGCGCGAGCTCGTGCCCGCCGGGTCCGGCGCGGACGACGCCCTCGCCTCGGCGCTCGCCTCGTACCTCCGACAGATGGGTGGTGTCGACGGCGTCCGGATCCGGATCGAGGGCGCCTCGGTGACGCTCACGCCGGAACCGACCGACGCCTGAGCAGCGTGGGGCCCGAGCAGCGCGGGCCCGAGCAGCGTGGGGCCCGAGCAGCGTGGGGCGTGCGATGGGCCCGAGCAGCGTGGGGCGTGCGATCGAGCGGGTCGGATCAGGTGATGCCGAGCTCGTCGCACGCGAGCTGGGCGAGGCGCTGGTAGTCGAGCTTGCCGTTCGCGGCGCGACCGAGGGTGTCGATCGCCAGCACGCGCTTCGGTGACTTGTAGGCGGCGAGCGTCGCCCGCACGTGAGCCACCAGCTCGCGCTCGTCCACCGTCGCGCCGGGCGCCGCCTCGACGACCGCGGTCACGGCCTGACCGAAGCGCTCGTCGGGTACGCCGACCACTGCAGCGTCGGCGACGCTCGGGTGCAGCTTCAGTGCCTCCTCGACCTCCTCGGGGTACACCTTCTCGCCGCCGGTGTTGATGCACTGGCTGCCCCGGCCGAGCAACGTGAGCGTGCCGTCGGCCTCGACGGCCACCCAGTCGCCAGGGATCGACCAGCGGACACCGTCGACGGTGACGAACGTGGCCGCGGTCTTCGCCTCGTCCTTGTAGTAGCCGACCGGCAGGTTGCCGCGCAGCGCGAGGCGCCCGAGCTCGCCGCTGCCCGGTACGACCATTCGGCCGTCCTCGGTGATCGCCGCCGTCTTCGGCCCGATGCGGAACCGTGCAGTGCGATCGTCGGCGCCGCCCGACGAGCTCGCGGTCGTGGTGGACGTGGCCATGCTCAACGCCTCGCTGGAGCCGAGGGCATCGGCGATGATCAGCCGGGGCATGTGGCGCAGCAGACCGGCCTTCGTCTCCGACGAGCACATCACGCCGCTCGTGAGGACGACGCGCATCGACGACACGTCCCAGCGGCCCGGCTCGGCGTCGAGCGCCCGCAGGATCGGCTTGCCGAACGCGTCGCCGACCATCGACATCGACTTGATCGCCACCTGTTCGATCGTGTCGAGCAGCTCCACGGCGTCGAAGGTCCGACCGGCCAGCGTCGCCACGGAGCCACCGAGCAGGAGGTTGGTGATCGCGTTGAAGAAGCCGGTGCCGTGCATCAACGGTGCGGCCGCGAGGTTGCGGGGACCCGGGGCGACGGTGCGGGCCGCGAGGGCGGCGAGCCCCGGTTCGGCCGGCAGCTTTGCGCGCGCCGTGTCGAGGCTCTGCACGAGGTCGTCCTGGCGCCACATGACGCCCTTGGGCATGCCCGTGGTGCCTCCCGTGTACACGAGCACGAGGTCGTCGCCCGAGCGTGCTCCCGGCTCGGCACGCGGGCCGCCCGTGCGCCCGAGCTCGGCGCCGGTGGCGGCGGCCGCCTCGTACACCGTGGCCCACGGCGGACACGGCCCGCTGCCGTCGTCGACCCAGAGCCACAGGCGCACCCTGGGCACCACAGCGGCAATCTGCGCGCAGCGGTCGGCGAAGCCGCCGTGGAACACCACGGCGACGGCATCGACGTTGTCCCACAGGTACGCGAGCTCGTCGGCCGTGTACCGGTAGTTCGTGTTCACCGGCACGAGCCCGCACTTCGTGGCGGCGAAGGCCGCCTCGAGGTACTCCGGGCAGGAGTGCAGGTAGAGGGCGACCTTGTCCTGGTGCGCCGCACCGGCGGCGAGCAGGGCCGCAGCGACGCCGTCGGCGCGTCGGTCCATCTCGGACCACGTCGTCATCCGGCCGGCGTGCCACAGCGCCGGCGCGTCGGGCAGGCGGTCGGCGATCGTCTCCCAGGCGTCGGCGAGGTTCCATCCGGAGGGCACGGCTCGAACCTACTGCCAGGGACCGAGCTGTTCCGGTCCGAGCTGTCCGGGCCCGGCCTGAGCCGTCCCGTCCCGTCCCGTCCCGGCCCGGCCCGTCCCGTCCCGGCCCGGCCCGGCCCGGCCAGCGACGCGGGTGGTGGCTACGCTCGGCCGCCGTTGCCGAACCGGGGGTCCGACCATGCAAGCCATCCGTTGTCGGCCGCCGACGACGCCCGAGGAGCTCACGCTCGACGATGTTCCGGCCCCGGCAGTGGGGCCGGGCGAGGTCGGCATCGAGGTGCACGCCTGCGCCGTCGGGTTCCCCGACAGCTTGATGGTGCAAGACCGCTACCAGTTCAAGCCGCCGCCGCCGTTCTCGCCGGGCGGCGAGGTGGCCGGGATCGTGACGGCGGTCGGCGACGGCGTCTCCGGGTTCGCGGCGGGCGATCGGGTCCTGGCCTGGCCCGGCGTGGGCGGGCTCGCTGAACAGGTGACCGTGCGCGTCGAGCAGTGCGCGGCGCTGCCGGCCGACGCCGACCTCGTCGTCGCCGCGTCGTTCCTCACGGCGTACGGAACCTCGCACTACGCGCTGCACGACCGCGCCCACCTGCGCGTCGGCGAGAGCCTGCTCGTGCTCGGCGCGTCGGGTGGTGTCGGGCTCGCCGCCGTCGAGCTCGGGGTGCTCGCAGGTGCCCGTGTCATCGCCGCAGCGTCGAGCGAGTTGAAGCTCGAGCTGTGCCGGCGGTACGGCGCGTCGGCGACGATCAACTACGAGACAGAGGACCTCAAGGAACGCGTGCGCGCCCTCACCGACGGACACGGCGCCGACGTCGTGTACGACGCCGTCGGCGGGCACTATGCCGAACCGGCGCTGCGGGCGATCGCCTGGGACGGCCGGTTCCTGGTGGTCGGCTTCGCCGCCGGCGTCATCCCGAAGATCCCGCTGAACCTCGCGCTGCTGAAGAGCTGCTCGATCGTCGGCGTGTTCTGGGGTGCGTTCGTCGGTCGCGACCGCGCCGCCGCTTCGCGCCACATCGACGAGCTGATGTCGTTGCTGCGTTCGGGCACGCTGCGGCCACACGTGTCGGCCACCTACCCACTCGCCGAGGCCGGAGCCGCGATCCGGGCGCTCACCGACCGCAGGGTGACCGGGCGGGTGGTCGTCACCACCGACGCGCTGCGCGCACGCGTCGCCCGCTAGGACGGAGGCGAGCCGCCGGCAGAGCTGGTTCGCTCAGCGGGCGGCGACGGCGCCGGCCGCGGTCACGTCGCGAACGGCGTGAGGTGCTCGGCCATCCAGCCGACGGCGAAGTCCACGAGGTCGGCGGCGTCGATCAGTTCGCTCGCGGCATCGCCGACCCGGCCGGCGGCGGCCCGGCTGGTGGTGAGATACGCCGTGAGGATGAGCCCGAAGTAGTCGGGACCGGGCCAGGCCACGATTCCGTCGGAGTCGTCGAGGCAGGTCACCGCGCGGTGCTCGGGCCCCTGCGGACCGAGGACGAGCGGATGGCGTACGACGCGTCGCTTGGACGGCAGCTCGGCGAGGTACTCGGCGTAGTGCAGCAGGGTCACGGTGTCGAGATCGGCCCCGAGGCGAAGGACGCGCCCGCGGTGGTGGACGAAGCGTTCGAGCGGGGACCCCGGCCCGTAGTAGTCGTCCCACGGCACGTCGGTGACGAGCCCGGCGGCGAGCGGTCCCGACGCGCCCATGCGGCCTTCGGGGTGGTTGCTCACCAGCGTGCCCTGGCGCGAACGGAACACCTCGGCGAGCACGCCCACGTCCGGGTCGACCGGCGTGCGCAGCGCGTCGAACGCCCCGATTCCCTCGCCGGGCCCGATCATGAGGAGCAACGTGCCGGTCGGGCCGAGTGCCTCGCCAAGCGCGTCGAGCACACCGTCGGCCCCGCCGGTGACCGCGCCGAGGGCTCGCAGAGAGGCGTGCACCATCACGAGGTCGCCGGCGTCCACCCCGAGCCGACGCAGGTCGGCGACGAGTTGCTCCGCCGAGCGAGGCGCCGCGGTCACGACCGGCGCGATGCGAGTGCGGCGATGTGCTCGGGGCCCAAGCCGCAGCAGCCGCCGACGAGGGTGGCGCCCGCGTCGATCCAGGTCTCGACGATGTCGCGGTAGGTCACGGCGTCGAGGTCGTTGCGCAGCGCCGCGAGCCCGCTGTTGGCCGCCCCGGTCGACATGTGCGCTTCCACGAAGCGGTTGGCGTAGCCGCCGATCGCCGCCCGCCCGGCGGCCGTCGCGACGGCCACTGGCATCGCCGCGCTGATCGACTCGGCGAGGCAGCAGTTGAACAGCACTGAATCGGCTCCGAGGTCGATCGCCGCAGAGACGGCGTCGACTACGGGCTCACCGGAGCGCAACGTGGCCTGGCACGAGTCGTCGAGCGTGTACGAGATCCACAGCGGTCGGCCTGCCGCGGCTGACCCGGCCCGTTCGAGCGCGGCGCGCACGGCCGCCGCCTCGGCGATCGACGAGAGCGTCTCGCCGAGCCACACATCGACGTTGGGGGCGAGGCCGTCGACCAGGGGGTCGATGATCCGTGGGGCGTCGGCGGCGTCGAACAGGTCGGGGCGGTACGACCCGAAGAGCGGTGGCAGCGAACCCGCGACCCGCACCGTGCGGTCGTCGGGTACGGCGGCCGCCGCCTGCCGCGCCAGTCGACCGGAGAGCGCCGCGAGCTCTCGGCCGGACGCGGCGAAGCGCTCCTCGCCGAGGTGGAACGGCACGACGGCGTAGCTGTTGGTGATGATCACGTCGGCCCCGGCGTCGATGAAGTGGGCGTGCGCCCGCACGACCCACTCCGGACCCTCGATGAGCGCGAGCGCCGACCACTCCGGCTGCCGGAACGGCGCGCCGATCTCCAGGAGCTCGCGCCCCATTCCGCCGTCGAGCACCGTCACCTTGTCCATGTCGTCAGCCTCGCACGAGTCGCCGCGCGCCGTCGGTCCGTTGCGTACCCTGGTCGGCCATGCGCGCCGCCGTGGCCATGGGAATCAGCCCGCACGATCCGTTGTCGATGCTCGTGTTGCGCGACGACTGGCCGGAACCCGAGCCGCCGGCCGGGCACGTCGTGGTCACGGTGGCGGCGACCACGGCGAACGGGCACGACCTCGCGTCGCTGCGCGGCATCGGGGTGCGGCCCGAGCAGTTCCCGATGGTCCTCGGGTGCGACATCGCCGGCTGGGATCCGCAGGGCAACGAGGTCGTGGTCTCCGGGTCGTTCGGCGATCCGGATGCCGGCTTCGGCGACGAGACGATGGATCCTGCGCGCCAGCTCGTCTCCGAGGCCTTCCCGGGCGCGTTCGGCGAGCGTACGATCGTGCCCCGCCGCAACATCGTGCCGAAGCCGGCGTGGCTGTCGATGCACGAGGCCGCATGCCTGAACGTGGCGTGGGGCACGGCCTACCGGATGCTGTTCACCCGTGCGGCGGCCCGTCCCGGCGAGTCGGTGCTCGTGCAGGGGGCGGGCGGGGGTGTCGCGACGGCGGCGATCGTGTTGGCACGGGCCGCCGGTCTCCACGTCGTCTCGTCGAGCCGTTCGCCGGCCAAGCGCGAGCGGGCGATCGCCATCGGCGCACACGAGGCGATCGAGACCGGTGGCCGGTTGCCGCACCGTGTCGACCTCGTCGTCGAGACGGTTGGCGCGGCGACCTGGGAGCACAGCCTGAAGGCCGTGCGGCCCGGCGGCCGCGTCGTCATCGCGGGCGCGACCGCCGGAGCCCTGGCGACGCTCGATCTCGCCCGCGTCTTCTATCGCCAGATCTCGATCATCGGGTCGAGCTCGGTCACGCGCTCCGAGATGATCGCGATGCTCGTCTTCATGCAGGCGAGCGGTCTGCGCCCGATCGTCGATTCGGTCTTCCCCGTCGCCTGCATCCACGACGCGTTCCGGCGCATGGAGCATCCCGACCTGTTCGGCAAGGTCGTCATCGACCTCGCCGAGTGGCACTGACTCGCGGCTGCTTGTTCGGGCCGCGCTATGGCACGGTGCCGCCGGCGCGTTCGAGGCGGATGGCAGCGGTGCGCTCGTGGCCGTGGAGCATGTCCATGCGGTCGAACCAGATGACGGCCGGAGCGATCTCCCGGGTCGCGTCGTCGCTCTCGATCCGTTGGTACGTGACGGTCTTCAGGAACTTCGCCACCGAGAGCCCGCCCGTGTACCGGGCGGTGCGGCGCGTGGGCAACGTGTGGTTCGTGCCGGTGAGGCCCTTGTCGGAGTAGGCCACCGTCGCCCGCTCGCCGAGGAAGATCGAGCCGTAGTTGCGCAGGCGGGCGTGGTACCAGGCGTCGTCGGCGGTGTGCACCTCCAGGTGCTCGCAGGCGATCTCGTCGGACACGGCCACCGCGTCCTCGCGGCTGTGGCAGAGCACGACGACGCCGTAGTCGCGCCACGCCGCCTCGGCGACGGTGCGGGTGCGCAGCAACGGAAGCTGCCGCTCGATCTCGGCGAGCACGCGATGTCCGATCGCCTCGTCGGTGGTCACCAGGAAGGCCGGCGAGTTCGGCCCGTGCTCGGCCTGGCCGAGCAGATCGGCGGCGACCAGTTCGGGATCGGCGGTCTCGTCGCAGATCACCGCGACCTCGCTCGGCCCGGCGAGCAGATCGATGCCGACACGCCCGAACAGCTGGCGCTTCGCTTCGGCCACGAACTGATTGCCGGCGCCACACACGATGTCGACGGGCGTCAGACCCTCGATCCCGAACGTCATCGCCGCCAAGGCCGGCACGCCGCCGATCGAGAAGATGGCGTCGGCGCCGCAGGCGTCGGTGGCGTACACCATCGCCGGGTCGACTGCGTGATCGCTGATCCGGGCCGCCACCGGAATGGGCGGTGTGCACGTGACCACGCTGCCGACCCCCGCCACCTTCGGCACGAGCACGCTCATGAGCGGCGACGACACCAGCGGGTACCGACCGCCCGGCAGGTACGAACCGACCTTGTCGATCGGTATCTGACGCTGGCCGACGATCACGCCCGGCTTCGGTTCCCACTCGGCGTCCACGAGCGTGGCCCGTTGCAGTCGGGCGAACTGGGCGACGTTCTCCATAGCGAGAGCGAAGGCGTCGCGGAAGTCGGGCACCACGCGTTCTCGTGCGGCCGCGATCTCCCTGGAGGTGACGAGGAACGACGGCGGATCCCATCCATCGAGCTCGAGTGACCACTTGCGTATGGCGTCCATCCCGCCGCGCTCGATGTCGAGCAGCATGTCCGACACGCGGTCGACGACGTCTGGCTCCACCGGGCCGTCGTGCTTCAGCGGCCGCTTCAGGTACGTCCACTCCTCGTCCATCTCCGGAACGGTACCGGTCGAGGTGGTCCGCGCTCGTCTCCGATACGTTCGTCGGCAGGCGACGGCCGACGGCCGGAGGAGCGACATGGGTGACTGGTGGAAGCGCAGCGCGTGCGAGCAGGCCGAAGCGATCGCCGCACGGCGCGTCACCAGCGAGGAGGTCGTCACCGATGTCGTCGCCCGCATCCGCGCCCGCAACGGCGACATCAACGCCATCACCTACGACCTCGGCGACGACGCGATCGTCGCGGCGCGGGAGGCCGACTGCGCCGTCGCTGCGGGCGGGCCGATCGGACCGCTCCACGGCGTACCGGTGACGATCAAGGTCAACGTCGATGTCGCCGGGCAACCGTCACCGAACGGCATCGCCGTTCTGGCCGGCGTGATCGCCCCGGACGACGCGCCGATCACCCGCAACCTCAGACGCGCTGGTGCGATCGTGGTCGGGCGCACCAATGCGCCGGAGTACTCGATGCGGCTCACCACGTGGAACCCGATGCACGGCCGCACGGTCAACCCATGGCATCCCGACGCCTCGCCCGGCGGATCGTCGGGCGGGGCCGGTGCCGCCGCGGCGGCCGGCTTCGGGGCCATCCACCACGGCAACGACATCGCTGGCTCGTTGCGCTTCCCGGCGTTCACCTGTGGCGTGGCCACCGTGAAGCCGACGCAGGGGCGCATGCCCGCGTTCAACCCGTCGGCCACCGTCGACCGGGGCCTGCTCTCGGCTCTCATGTCGACGCAGGGGACCATCGCTCGTGAGGTGCGCGACGTCCGCCTCGGCACGCGCGTGATGTGCGAGCCCGACCCGCGCGACCCGTTGCATGTGCCGCTCCCGTTCGACGGCGCTCGGCTGCCGGGGCCCGTGCGCGTCGCCGTCACCCGCAACACCCACGGGTTCGCGGCGCATCCCGGCGTGCTGGCGCTGATCGACCGGGCGGCCACCGCGCTGAGCGATGCCGGCTACGAGGTGACGGAGGTCGAGCCGCCGCCGATCGTCGACGCCGCCCGCGCCTGGTTCCGTGCCGGCATCACTGACGTGAAGCACCAACTCGGCGCGGCGGTCGAGAGGAACGGCAGCGACGAGCTGCGCCGCATCTTCGCCACGTACTACGAGATCGGTGAGCTGCTCGACCTGACCGGCTTCCAGGACGCGCTGGCCCAACGCACGGGCCTCATCCGTCGGTGGACCGTGTTTCTCGACGAGCACCCGCTCGTGCTCTGCCCGTTCCTGTTCCGCCCGACCTACCCATGGGACTACGACGCCCGTGGAGAGGCCGAGGTGCGCGAGCTGTGGGAGGCGTCGATCTACAGCTGCGGGTTCAACTTCCTCGGCCTGCCGACGGGCCTCGTGCCCATCGACCTCGTCGAGGGGCTGCCGGCCGGCGTGCAGGTCGTCGGCCGCCGCTTCCGCGAGGACACGATCTGCGACGCGCTGGAGACGATCGAGTCGGCCGCCGGCGTGCTCACGCGACGCCTCTGGGCCCGCGACGGCGACTGAACGTTGACCGGCCAGCCGCCGTAGTTGCCGTCAACCCGTCAACGTTCGGCCGGTGACGTGGAACCCGGGTCAGAGGGCGGCCTGGATGGCGTCGATCATCGAGGCCATGTCAGGGTGCTGCCACACGTTGCGGCCGATGACCACGCCGGTGGCCCCGGCCTGGAGCCCAGCGGTGATCTGGGCGATCAGCGCGGACGGGTCGTCCTGCTTGGCCCCGCCGAGCAGCACGATCGGGCGGCCCCACACGGCCATCGCCTCGACCGCAGCCGGGCCCACCGCCGGCACCTTCAGGATGTCGGCTCCGAGCTCGACGGCGATGCGGGCGCCGTGAACGATCACCGCGTCCAGGTCGTCCGGTGCGAGAGGGGCGCCGAACCACAGCGGTTCGAGCATGATCGGCATGCCGACCGTGTGCGCTTCCTCGATCGCTCGCGCCGCGATGGCGATGTTGTCGGCCACGATCCTGCCGTCGAGCCCCCACATGAACAGCATCTTGGCGGCCGACGCACCGAGGTCCATCGCCCGCTGCGCCGAGCAGATCGTGTCGGCGGCGACGATGCCCTCGGGCTGGCCGGGCCGGTTGCCCCAGAGCTGGATGTCGGTCGTGAGCGCGTAGGGGAACGACGCCGCCTGGCAGCGCGCCCCGTGGATGCGGGCGAGCCCGGGGGACACGAGCGTGCCGTCGACCCCGTGGGCGATCAGCCGTTCGAGCACCGCGCCCGGGTCCTCTAGCCCGGCGATGTTGCCGAACACCAGGCCGTGGTCGATGGCGACGATGAGCGTCTTGCGGTCGGCGCGAAGCAACGGTTGCACGCGGCGATGCTAGACCCGGATGCCGATCGACCGACGGCCGCAATCAGCGTGGCGTGACGCGTAGCGTCGCCGCCAATCGCTCCACCTGGGCGCGTGATGTGATCGCGGCGGTGGCGCCGACGGCCGAGGCGGCGAGACCACCGGCGGCGCAGGCGAGGCGGCCCTGCGCGTCGAGCGGCAGGCCGTCGAGGTGGGCGGCGATCATTGCCGCCATGAAGGCGTCGCCCGCGCCGGTGCCGTCGACGGCGTCGACCGCGGGGGCTGCCACGTGCACGACGGGTCCGCCGCGCCGGGCGACGAGGGCGCCGTCCTCACCCATCGTCACGGCGACGGTGTGGCGGACGCCGAGGTCGAACAGCGCTCCGAGCGCGGACAGCGGATCGGTCTCCCCGGTTATGGCCGTCGCCTCGACGAGGTTCGGGCAGAACAGGTCGACGTACGGGAGGGCGGGCAGGATCGTGCGCCACCGGTGGCCGGTGCTGTCGAACACCGTGTCGACCGAGGTCGACATGCCGAGCGCGCCGGCGTCGGCGAACAACGACGCGGCGACCGATCCGTCGACCCCCTCCATCGCCGGCAGCACGTTGAAGCCGGCGAGGTGGAGGTGGGTCGCACCGGCCGCCCGAGCGGCGGCGAGCGGCACGTGCCCGGGCGAGAGCACCGCCTGCGAGCCGAGGTTGTGGATGAACGTGCGCTCGCCGGCGGCGTCGACGAGAACGAAGGAGCACGGCGTCGCCAGCGTCGGGTGGACGCCGATGTGGGTGGCGTCGGCCCCACCAGCGGCCACTGCCTCGCGCAGGCCGCGGCCGAGCGGGTCGTCACCCACCAGGCCGACGACTGCGGCCGGCACGCCCATCGTGACGAGATCGATCGCGGTGCTCGCCGCCGAGCCACCCTGACAGAAGCGGATCTCGTCGACGAGCGTGAGCGTGCCCGTCGTCGGCAGCCCGGCGAACGGATGGGCGATGAGATCGGCCACGACGATCCCGCACGAGAGCACGGTGCACGGTTGCATGGCCCGCGAGTCTGGCAGCCGCCGGGTGATGCCGGTGATGCGCTACGCGCCGCGAAGGTCGGCGAGCGATCGGCGTTGACGGCCGTCGTCGTCGATGTTCGCCGGATCGAGCCACGCAGCGAAGGCGGCGGCCACGGCCGGCCACTCGCCGTCGGTGATCGAGAACCAGGCCGAGTCGCGGTTGCGGCCCTTGTAGACGACCGCTTGGCGGAACGTTCCTTCGTAGGTGAACCCGAGTCGGGCGGCCGCCTTGCGGGAGGGCGTGTTGAGCGAGTCGCACTTCCACTCGTACCGGCGGTAACCGAGCTCGTCGAACGCGCGTCGCATCATCAGGTACATCGCCTCGGTCGCGGCGGGCGTGCGTTGCAGCATCGGCGAGTAGTTGATGTGCCCGACCTCGATCGAGCCGTTGGCCCGGTCGGTGCGCAGGAAGCTGGCGACCCCGACCGCCTGCTGCGTACGGGCGTCGACGATCGCCCAGAACTGAGGATCGTCCTTGCCGGCGACGCCCTCGGCCCACACCCGATGGTCGTCGAGCGTCGCGAACGGGCCGTAGGGGAGATAGGTCCAGTTGCTGCCGTCTGTGTCGAGCA
>JAYUAM010000480.1:0-4161 GCA_043741295.1 Acidimicrobiia bacterium | reverse complement strand
CGTGGCGCAGCTCGACGAGGTGGCCGCCGCGCTGCGGGCCGGCGCCTCGCTCGGCGAGGCCATCACCGGGCGTTCGAGCCCGACGTGGGATCTCGCTGCCGGCCCGGGCGATGGCGAAGCCGATGGCGACGGCCGCGCCGCGCTGCCGGGCGTCGCAGCGTGGCCGGTTGGCGGGCCCGGGCCGAACACCGTGGTCGACGTCATTCGCGCCGACCTGCGTCGCGGGGCCAGCCTGACGGAGGTGTGCCGGCGCTCGTGCGCGGGGGCGACCGGGCGGTCGGACCGGCTCGTCGCCAGTGCGCTCGCGCTGGCCAGCGCCGGCGGTGGGCAGCAGGCGAGAGCGGTCGACGCCGCTGCCGATGCGGTGCGTGAGCTGCTCAGCCTCGATGCCGAGATCGTCGCGCAGGCCGCGCAGGCGAAGCTGTCCGGACTCGTTCTCGTGATCACGCCGTTGGCGTTCACCGTCTGGTCGGCGAGCACGGACGCTGGCGTGCGCGGGTTCCTGCTCGGCGACCCGGTCGGGGTCGCGTGTCTCGCGACCGGCGTCCTGCTCGATGTCGTCGGCGGTTGGTGGATGGCCCGCCTCTGCCGGTCGGTGGCGCAATGACCCCCGTCGCGCGCCTCGCGTTCACGATCGGCGCCACGCTGTTCGGAGGCTGGCGGGGTTGGCACTGGTCGATATCGGCCAAGGCGCGCCGCGTCCCGTCGCCCCGTGCGCGGCCCGAACCGACGCGCGCCGAGGTCGCCGATCGCGTCGGCGTTCGCCGACGTCGTGCGCTCGCGACCATCGGCGCGCTCGTCGCCGCCGTCGTGGGCGGGCCGGCTGTCGCGGCCGCCGCGATCGTCGTCGTCATGCTCGGCCATCGCTACCGCGTGGTGACTGCTCGGCGCCGGCGGATGGCCGATGTCTGGACTGCTGCTCCTGATGTCGTCTCGCTCATGCAGCTCGCCGTCACGAGCGGCCTGACCCCGTACCTCGCGCTCGCCGAGGTGACTCCGCTGCTGCCGGCGGTGCTCCGTCCGGCCTTCGAGACGGTGCTCGACGACGTTCGCCACGGCCGCCGCCTGGCGGACGCCCTCGGCCGATTGCTCGTCGGCGTCGGTGAACCGCTACGGCCTCTGGTTGCCGCGCTCACCGCCAGTGAGCACTACGGCGTCGCGCTGCTCCCTGCGCTCGATGTCGCCGCGATCGAGCTGCGCCGACGCCGGCGCCAGGTCGCCGAGGCCCGTGCCCGCCGGCTGCCCGTGCTGCTCTCGTTCCCACTCGTGTGCTGCGTCCTGCCGGCGTTCGTCTGCCTGTCCATCGCGCCGGTCGCCGTCGGTGCCATCCGATCGCTCCGGCCACCATCGTCGACGGCCCCGTCCGCTCCGAGCTCCGGCTCGCCCCCTGTCTCGACCATCGTCGGAGGATCCCCATGACCACCACACCCACTCTTGCCCGTCGAGCCGACGGGGCGTCGCTCTACCCGCCCGACATCGACGACGCGGACGTCCGCCTCGAGCACGCAACCAGCGATGCCGGGCCCGACGACGAGCCCGACGAGTCCGAGCTCGACGACGACGACGATCCGGGGCTCGACGACGACGCGGACCTCGACGACGGCGAGGTCGATCCCCAGACGTCCGTCTCTGACCTCGGTCAGGCGACCACCGAGTACGCGCTCGTGCTGCTCGGCGCCGCCCTTGTCGCGCTGCTGCTCATCGGTTGGGCGACATCGGGTGGCGGCGCCGGCAAGGTCGGTCATCTGCTCGACACCGTGCTCGACGCCATCACCAAGAAGCTGTGAGACAGCGGTCGTGAATCAGCGGCGACCGGAGCACGGGCAGGCGGCGGTCGAGCTGGCCCTCGCCTTCCCGCTCGTGTGCCTGTTCCTTCTGGCGCTGGTGCAGGTCGTGCTCGTCGGTCGCGACGCCATCGCTGTCGCTCACGCCGCCCGCGAGGGGGCGCGGGCGGCAGCGGTGGCGGCCGACCCGGCCGGGGCGGCCCGGCGGGCGGCCGAGGCCGCTGTACATCTCGAACCGGGGAGGCTGGCCGTCACGACCGCCGTCGTCGGCGACCTCGTCCGGGTCACGGTCCGCTACCGCGCCCCGACCGAGGTGCCGATCGTCGGCGCATTCGTCCACGACGTCGCGTTGGTCGAGACGGTGACCATGGCCGTCGAGCCGTGAACCCGATCAGTGGTAGCGGGTGCGCAGGGTGCGCCGGGCATGCCGGGCGCCTGTCGGAGCGGCATGGCAGGCTTTGCGCCCATGCGCGTCTGGCCGAAGTCGTGGCACCCGGAGACCTGGGTCTGTTCGATGCGCGGTCACGTCGCGCCGGCGGCGGGGGCGCGCGCAGTCGCGCCCGAAGACGCCGCCCTGGGCGCCGAGCTGGCCGACGGACGTCGCTTGGCTCGTTGCCTTCGGTGCGACACCTGGGTCGAGCACGCACCGCCCGTGGGCGAGGCGATCGAGTTCGACCGCCTCCCACCGCTCGACCAGCTCGCACTTCCCCGGCGAGGTCCCGCGCTCAACGAGGCGATCGTGATGCGTCTGATCGCGCTCAACAAGGGCACGCACGCGCTGGGGTTCTCCATCCTGGCCGCCTCTGCGCTGCTGTTGGAGACCAACCTCGGCGCCGTGCAGTCGTTCGCCCGGCGAGTCCTCTCGGGCATCACCGGCCCGCTGTCCGACACGGGCCAGTACGCCAACAAGGGATGGCTGAGCCGACAGCTCGAGCACCTCCTCAAGCTCGACGTCGGCACGGTCAAGGTCGTTCTGCTCGTGGCCGCGCTGTACGCCGCCGTCGAGTGGACCGAGGCGGTGGGGCTCTGGCGCGAACGGCGGTGGGCGGAGTACCTCACGGTGCTCGCCACGGCGGGGTTCCTTCCGCTCGAGATCCGCGAGCTGCTCCACCGTGTCACCGCGTTGCGCGTCCTGGCGCTCGTCGTCAACGTCGCGCTGGTGGTGTGGCTCGTGCGCAACAAGCGTCTGTTCGGTCTGCGCGGCGGGCTTGCCGCGCTGCACGACGAGGTCGACTGGTCGGCCATTCTCGCGTCGCCCACCCCGGCGATCGGCCGCGTCGCGACGACGCCGAGCCTGCGTGCCCGGCCCGTCGACCGGCGCGCCGACCGCGAACACGAGATCGAAGCGGCGCCGGACTGACGGTCAGGCGGTTGTCGGGCGCGGTCGAGCCGCTACGACGGCGGCCCGTTCCGCCCGGAACGCCGCGGCGCCCGCCGGCCCTTCTTGGCCTCGCGCTCCACCTCGATCGACTCCTGTTCGAGCGCCGCGAGCTCGGCCGACAATCGCGTCCACGACACCAGGCGCTCGGCCGGCAGGCGTCCCTCGGCGATGGCGGCGCGCACCGCGCAACCGGGCTCGCGATCGTGGGCGCAGTTCCGGAAGCGACATCCCTCGGCGAGGGCGACGACGTCGGCGAAGGCGCGGTCGAGCCCGTGCGGCGTGTCCTCGTCGGCGCTCCAGAGCGACACGGCGCGCAGTCCGGGCGTGTCGATCAGGAACCCGCCCCCGGGCATGGAGACGAGCTCGGTGGCCACCGTCGTGTGTCGCCCACGCTGATCGCCCTCGCGGACGTCGGCCGTCTGCTGTCGCTGGTGGCCGATGAGGGCGTTCACGAGGGTTGACTTGCCCGCGCCCGATGCGCCGATCACCGCGATCGAACGGTGATCGCTGGCGTACTCGCGAACGCCGTCGACCCCGAGACCGATCCGGGCGCTCACCGCATGCACGGGCACCCCGAGCGACACTTCGTTCACGGCCGCGACCGCCGCCGCGATGTCGTCACTGAGGTCGGCCTTCGTCAACACGATCACCGGGTCGGCGCCGCTCTCGTAGACGAGCACCAGCTCGCGCTCCAGCCGCCGCTGGTTCGGAGGCGACGACAGGGCATGCACCAGGAACACGACATCGACGTTCGCCGCCACGATGTGCTCGCGCGCTCGGGCGCCCTCGAACGACGCGCGGCGCACGAGGGCGCTGGCGCGCGGCAGGACCTGGTCGACGCGCTCGCCGTCGTCGGAGAGCACGACCCAGTCGCCCACCGCCACCTGCCCGAACGTGCGGGCGCGACGAACGTCGCCGTCATCGTCGCGTTCGCCCTCGGGGTCGTCAGTCGCGTCGGTCGCGCCGCCGGCCGCTTCGATCGCGATGGTCGTGTCG
>JAYUAM010000479.1:0-1656 GCA_043741295.1 Acidimicrobiia bacterium | reverse complement strand
CCCGCCGCGACGACCACGGCGGTGTCGGCCGCCGCGCCGGTGCTCGTCGCCCCGCCGGCCGACTCGGCTCCGAGCACCATCGCGCCGCCGGCACCGTTGCGGGTCCTGCTCGTCGGCGACTCGATCGCCCTCACGCTCGGCGCCGGCCTCGTTCGCTACGGCGGGAGCCATCCCGAGATGCGGCTGTACTCGGCCGCCGAGTCGGGCTGCTCCCTCGGCACGGGCGGCACGATGCGCGCCCTCGGCTATGACGCCCCTGACCCGGCGAAGTGTGCGCAGCGCAACCACGACCTGGCCGGCGTGATCACCGCGTTCGATCCCACGGACGTGATCGTCATGTCGTGCCTCTGGGATGTCGCCGATCGCAAGCTTCCGGGCGACGACCACTGGCGCGAGCCCGGCGACCCGGTCTACTCGGCGTGGACGGCGGCGAACCTCGAACACCTGGCCGACACCCTCGGAACCGGCGGCGCCAAGGTCGCCTGGGCCACCTGTCCCCGGCTCGACCCGGTGTACCACCCCGAGGTGTACATGGGCCCGCCCCCGTATCCGGTGTCGGAGCCTGCGCGCGTGCAATGGATGAACGGTCAGATCCGCGCTGTCGCCGACAAGCGGTCGTTCGTCCACGTCGTCGACGTGGCGGCCTACGCCGCGGCCTGGCCGGGCGGCGAGCTCGATCCGGCACACCGACCCGACGGCGTCCACTTCAACGAGGCCACGGCACTCGACGTCACGAACCTGATCTTCCACGAACTCGGGCACTGAAGCCCGAACGGCGATCCGCGGCACGAACCGTCCAGCGGGCGCGGATCGCGGCATGGCCGCGGTCACCTTCGGGGCTGTCAAACCACATGTAACGCAGCGAGCTCTGCCGGACATGTAGTCAGTAGGGACCGGGCCCGAGTGATCTAGTTGGGTGGTCGGAAGGTCGCCTGTGGGCTCGGTCTGGATGATGAGGGTTCCATCCGACGGTGCTCACCTTGTGGCGTAACCGGCTCCGGGCGAGCGGGCGGCCGCAACGGATCTTCGAGAGCGCCACGTCAACCCCTACGGCACCTTCAGCCTCGACCTCGACCGCCGACTCGGCATCGCCTGACCGCCCGATACCTTGCCGCCTACAGCAGCTTCCGTGACGTACGCCATGCTGGCGGTCGGTGGGCGGCGCCGTCGTCGGCGTACGGCCACGCGGACCAGCACAACGGCCGTGACGAGCGGCGAGATCGTCGACCGGCGGTGCATGGCCGTGCTGTCTATCCGACCGGTGCGCCGGCTGTGACGTCGCGCTGTTGCGTCCAACCTCTGCGCGTACGCGTGAGCTCGCGGAAGTGATGCGCTTCGAGGAACCGGATCATGTCGAGCTCGTCCGGTGACCCGTAGGAGATCAGCCGATCCACCCGCCCGAGACGCAACCAATGTGCTGCATGCTGCAGCAACCAACCCCCGACGCCACGCCGCCGGTGCTCCTCGCCGACGTGGAAGTTGCCGATGTCGGCCAGCGCGCCAGCGCGGGCGTGACGCTCGGCGTGATCGAGCACCTCGACCTCGATGTACGCCACCGGCTCGCGCTCGACGTGCGCCGTCAAGCGCGTGCCGTTGACGCCGACGAGCCGTCGTACGGCGAGGCCCGGGACGGGCGGATCGCTCGGCTCGTCGATG
>JAYUAM010000478.1:0-1656 GCA_043741295.1 Acidimicrobiia bacterium | reverse complement strand
CGCCGCGCCGGAGGTACTGGTGGTACATGAATCCGGTGCCGGACATCGACCCGGCGACGGGCACGGTGACCGCGAGTGCGTTGGCGGCGTAGGTGAGGGCCAGCGACGAGCGGGGCGAGAGCCGAAAGCCGGCCTCGGACAGCACCCGGCGCTGGGTGCGGGCGAAGGTGATCATCGACACCGCCTCGGCGGCGGCGCCGACGACGAGCCACATCGGGTGGACCAGTCGGATGTGGCGCACCGAGTCCCAGAGGGACGAACGCGTCACCGCTAAGACCATCGCGCCGACGACCGCGACCGACACGGCGACGAACCAGCCGTGACGGCGAACGGCGGGCATCGCCATGCCCGACGCCGGCTGCGTCAGGTCCGGCGATCCTCGGAACCATTCGGCCGGGTCTCGGCGCGACCTCAGGCGTTGAGGACGGCTTCGATCTCCAGGGTGATGGCGACCTTGTCGCTGAGGATCACGCCACCGCTCTCGATCACGGCGTTGAAGTCGACGCCGAAGTCGCTGCGCAGGATCTCGCCGCTCGCCGTGAACCCGGCGCGGGTGCCGCCGTAGGGATCCGGGCCGAACCCGCCGAGCTCGAGGGCGAGCGACACCGGCTTGGTGACGCCCCGGAGCGTGAGGTCGCCGTCGAGGATGAAGTCGCGCCCGTCGGGGCGGACGGCCACGGACGTGAAGGTCATCGTCGGGTGGGTGGCGACGTCGAAGAAGTCGCCCGAACGGACGTGGTTGTCGCGGTCGGCGTTGCCCGTGTCGACGGACGTGAGCTCGATGATGGCGCTGACCGACGAGCCCAGTGGATCGTCACCCGTCACGAGCTGGCCGGCGAACTGGTTGAACTTGCCACGGACCTTGCTCACCATCATGTGGCGGATGGAGAAGCCGACGTCGCTGTGCACGGGGTCGATGGTCCAGGTGCCGGCCTGGTAGCCCGGGATCGTGCTCGCCGATCCCGCGGAGGTGGTGGTGCCGGCTGCGGTGGTGTCGATCATGGTGGATTCCTTTGCTCGATGTTCGAGTTGATGTATCAACCACGCTACACCTGCGGGTTGATATGTCAACTCGAACCGGGTAGGGTGTGACACATGGCCGACGGACCATGGCTCAGCAACCGGGAGCAGCGGGCGTGGCGAGGGTTTCTCGCCGTGCAGCAGCAGCTCAACCGGCGCATCGCCCAGGATCTGCAGCGCAAGACCGGCCTCTCGCTCGCCGACTACGAGGTGCTCGTGCGGCTGAGCGAGGCCCCCGGGCAGACGCTCCGCGCCATCGAACTGGCGGCGGCCACCGATTGGGAGAAGAGCCGGCTCTCGCACCAGATCGGCCGCATGACCGAGCGCGGGCTGATCGCCAAGGAGCTGTGCGGCAACACCCGCCACGCCCACGTCACGCTAACGCCCCACGGCCGGAGCGTGATCGAGGCGGCCGCCCCGCTCCACGTCGCCCACGTGCGTCGGGTGTTCGTCGACGCCCTGTCGCCGGAGCAGATCGACGCGTTAGCCGACGTCTCGACGACGATCCTGGCCCACCTGTGTGGCGACCCGACGCCCTGCGACCCGGACGAGGCCGGCTCGTTCGCACCCGCCTGCGACGGAACCGACACCGACCTCACCTCGGCGTAGAACGCGGCACAACGGTCGACGCGGCAG
>JAYUAM010000477.1:0-1659 GCA_043741295.1 Acidimicrobiia bacterium | reverse complement strand
GGCCTTGCTGATCGTGTCGTCCGCCGACACCCATGCAATCTCGTTCACCTTGGCACCGGGGAACGCCGACGCGAAGTCGGCGTATGTCGTCGGGCCGGCCCAATCGGTGAAGTTGAGGAAGTTGAGCGTGCCAGTGACCTTGCCCGCAGCCGTGGTCTTGCCCGCGGCCGCGGTGGTCGCCGGCGCCGCCGTAGTTGCGGCGGGCGCGGCCGTGGTCACCGCTGCTGCGCTCGTCGCCGTCGTCGGGGCGGCGGTGCCCGCACCCGTGGTCGTCGCACCACCGGCACCGGCGGCCTTGCTCGTGGTCGCGCTGCTGCCGCAGGCGGCGAGGAAGGCGGCGGGACCGGCGGTGGCGGCGAAGGCCAACAACGTACGGCGGGAGATCGGCTGCATCTCATGGCTCCTGGGTTGGGGTTGGAAGCGCATGGGGGCCAATCGTAGGAAGCGCGAGGTGACCGTGTCGCTACCCACCTTGAGAACATTCTGAAAACACTGCGGCGATCGCCGGCTTCCGCCGTAACGAGACGGGGGTGAGGCCCTACACCTAGTCATCATGGGTGAGTCGGCCGAAGTGGCCCGCACGACGTCGAGTGACGAGGTGTTCGCCGCCGACACCGATCTTCAGGCTCTTCGCAACGGTGACGAGCGGGCGTTCGGCGACCTGGTACAACGTCATCAACGGGCCATGCACCGTTACGCGTTCAGGCTCACCGGCTCGGTCGAGATGGCCGAAGAGGTGGTGCAGGAGACGTGGATCGCGGTGCTGCGAAACATCGGGCGCTACGAGGGGCGCTCGTCGCTGCGCACCTGGATCTTCCAGATCCTCGTCAACACCGCCCGCACGCGACTGCGACGGGAGTTCGTCGTCGCACCCCACCTCGCGCTCGACGAGACCGCCCTGCCGAGCGACGGCGATCGATCGGGATGGGGGCAACACGAGCGTATCGAGTGGGCGGAGGAGCTGCGCGCGGTGATCGTCATGCTCAATGAGCTACCGGCGCTACAACGCACCGTGCTGGTGCTCCGCACGGTCGACGAGTTGTCGAGCGTCGACGTCACCGACCGATTGGGCATCCAGCCGAGCTACCAGCGGGTGTTGCAACACCGTGCCCGGGCCCGGTTGACCCAGCAGCTCGCGGTGACCGACCAGTCCGCTGCCGACGCCCGCTGACCTTCGACGAGTTTCTGCCGTCACGTCATCAGCACGAGCGTGGCGGCACGCGGCACGCGGCACGCGGCACGCGGCGCCGGTCCGGCGCCACGGTGGAGGTCGTGGCGCCGGACCGTACCGGCCGCTTGGCGTTGACTGTGCTCGCTCGGGCGATCAGCCGCCGAGGCAGGTGCGTCCGTCGAGTGGTCGTATCGGGCAGCTGGCGTCGGACAGGACGCGTTGCAGACCCCAGATCCCGGCCTCGGTGAAGGGCCGACGCAAATCGCCGTAGGCGAGATCGCCGACTGTGCCACCGCGCCCGCCGGCACCGCCGGTGATGAAGGCGTCGAGGCTCTCCATCGGCCCGAGCCCGCGGGTGGTCAGGAGCTGCGAGTTCGGAATCAGCGGCTCGATAGGCCAGGTGAGCCCGCCGAGCGTGAAGCTGTGGAGCTGCTCGCTGCCCGGTTGGACCATGGCGTGGACCCGCACCGGGTCGCCGACGTAGGCCC
>JAYUAM010000476.1:0-1659 GCA_043741295.1 Acidimicrobiia bacterium | reverse complement strand
GCGAGGAGATCGGCGATCTGCTCTTCGCGATGGCGAGCGTGGCCCGGCACCGAGGCATCGATCCGGAGGTAGCGCTGCGACAGGCGTCGGCCAAGTTCCGCCGCCGCGTCGACGCGGTGCTCGCCCTGGCCGGCGAGCGCGACATCGACACGCGGACGTGCGGCCTCGTGTCCCTCGACGCGCTGTGGGACGAAGCCAAGCGCGACGAGCGCGCCCATTGACGCGGCGCCGGCCGAGGCGGACGTCACCTGCGCCCGAGCGGTGAGTGCCGCCGTGCGCGCGTGGCACTTCACTAGGCTCCGCGTCACCCCCGAACGCTGGGCGTCGGCCCCCGAAGCAGGAGAACCATGAGCGAGATCGAGATCGTCGTCGGACGTGAGGTGCTGGATTCGCGCGGTAACCCCACGGTAGAAGTCGAGGTCGTGCTCGATTCGGGGGCCAAAGGTCGGGCGATCGTGCCGTCAGGCGCGTCGACCGGCGAACATGAAGCGGTGGAGCGTCGCGATGGCGGCGACCGCTACCTCGGCAAGGGCGTGCTCGACGCGGTAGCCGCGGTGAACGGCGAGCTCGCGTCGGCCGTCGTCGGGATGGACGCCCTCGACCAGCGCACGATCGACACCGAGATGATCGCCCTCGACGCCACCGACAACAAGGGCCGCCTCGGAGCCAACGCGTTGCTCGGTGTCTCGATGGCCGTGGCCAAGGCCGCTGCCGCCGAGCTGGAGCTACCGCTCTACCGCTACGTCGGCGGGGCGAACGCCCACGTGCTGCCCTGCCCGATGATGAACGTGATCAACGGTGGCGCCCACGCCGACAACACGATCGATCTGCAGGAGTTCATGATCATGCCGGTCGGTGCGCCGAGCTACAGCGAGGGGCTGCGCTGGGGCGTCGAGATCTACCACACGCTGAAGAGGGTGCTCCGCGACCGGGGACTCTCCACGGCCGTCGGCGACGAGGGTGGTTTCGCACCGAACCTGGCGAGCAACGAGGACGCCATCCGCATCCTCATCGAATCGATCGAGGCCGCGGGCTACACGCCGGGCGAGCAGATCGCGATCGCCCTCGACCCGGCGATGAGCGAGCTGTTCAAGGACGGCGCGTACCACCTCACCGGCGAGGGCAAGGTCCTGTCGCCCGACGACATGGTCGGCTACTGGACGCGCCTCGTCGACACCTATCCGATCGTGTCGATCGAGGACGGCATGGCCGAGGACGACTGGTTCGGCTGGGCCACGCTCACCAACGCGGTCGGCACCAAGGTGCAGCTGGTCGGCGACGACCTGTTCGTCACCAACCCGGCGCGTTTGCAGATGGGCATCGAGCGAGGGGTCGCCAACTCGATCCTCGTGAAGGTGAATCAGATCGGCACGTTGACCGAGACGCTCGAAGCCGTCGAGCTCGCTCATCACAGCGGCTACACCGCGGTCATGAGCCACCGCTCCGGCGAGACCGAGGACACCACCATCGCCGACCTCGCGGTCGCGACGAACTGCGGACAGATCAAGACCGGCGCACCGGCGCGCAGCGACCGGGTTGCGAAGTACAACCAACTGTTACGCATCGAAGCCGACCTCGGTGAGGCGGCGGCGTACCGAGGCGGCCGCGCCCTGGCCCGGGCGGTGCGCGCGTGACGAAGCTCGTCGACGAACCGCTGCG
>JAYUAM010000475.1:0-4178 GCA_043741295.1 Acidimicrobiia bacterium | reverse complement strand
TGAAGGGCGATCTGGACGATGTACCCGAGCAGGCATTCCTGAACGTCGGTAGCGTCGAGCAGGTGCACGCCAAAGCCGACGCCCTGCGCAAGAGCGTCAGCTGAATGGTCTACCGCTCTGAAGGTCCCGCTCGACGTCCGCTTCGGTTTCGTCTCGCTCGACTGCGCCTCGTCGCCGGCGCCTCCCTCGGCGCCTTTGCCGGGCATCTTGAAGGAGGTACCCCGCCGTGACTAGCACGATGACCGTTGAACTCGTGTCGCCCGAGCGCGTGCTGTTCTCGGGTGAGGCGACGATGGTCGTAACGCGCACGCTGGGTGGCGGCGACATCGCCTTCCAACCGGGGCACGCGGCATTTCTGGCCGCCCTTGTCGAGAACCACACGCGCATCTACCTCGCCGACGGCACGGTGCAGGACGTGGCCGTTCACGGCGGGTTCGTCCAGGTGGCGAACAACAAGGTGAGCATCCTCTCCGACCTCGCCGAGCTCGGCCCCCAGATCGACGTGACCCGCGCCCAGCGGGCCAAGGAACGGGCGGACGCGTTGCTCGCGACCGGCGCCGACGTCAACGCCGAGGCGGCGCTGCGACGGGCCCATGCCCGCATCGCCGCGGCCGGCAATGTCGCCGCCGCAGGCTCCGCCCGCGCCGCCCACTGACGCGGGCCGAACCCGTCGGGTCGAACGTTGACCGGCTGACTGCGCTGGGCGTCGTTACCCCGTCAACGTTCGGTGCCCGGGAGTCGGTAACCACTGAGGTTGGCGCGGCCGGGCTGTCTGCGCCCCGGCTACGGTCGGCGCGATGGTGATGCTCCGCTCGCGTCCTTGGCTCCCGTCGTCGAGCAACGACCTCGTCGCGGGGACGGCCGCACCCGTGGCCGACCTGCCGACCACCGCCGCCGGCGCCGCCACGGTCGCCGGCGAGCTCGACCGCCTCGTGGCCGAGAGCCGGCGCGTGCACGACGTCGACGGCATCAACCTCAACCCGGCGAGCAACGTGATGAACCCGAGGGCCGAGGCGATGTTGTCGGCCGGGCTCGGCACACGGGCGTCGCTCGGCCATCCCGGCGACAAGTACGAGATGGGCCTCGAAGCGATCGAGCGCATCGAGATCATCGCCGCCGAGCTGGTGGCCGAGGTGTTCGATGCCCCGTACGTCGAGCTGCGCGTCGGCTCGGGCGCGCTGGCCAACCTGTACGTGTTCGTGGCGACGTGTCGGCCGGGGGACACGATCATCGCTCCGCCGGCCGAGATCGGAGGCCACGTCACGCACCACGGCGCCGGTGCGGCCGGCCTGTACGGCGTGCGCACGGTGCCGGCGCCTGTGGATGCCGACGGCTACACCGTGGACATCGACGCCTTGCGGACGCTCGCGCACGCCGAACGCCCGAAGCTCATCACGATCGGCGGAAGCCTCAACCTCTTCCCGCACCCGGTCGCCGACGTGCGGGCGATCGCGGATGAGGTCGGGGCGATGGTGATGTTCGACGCCGCCCACCAGTCGGGGATGATCGCCGGGCGGGCGTGGCCGAACCCGCTGGCGCTCGGCGCCCACGTGCTGACGATGAGCACGTACAAGAGCCTCGGCGGCCCGCCCGGCGGCCTGCTCGCCATCGCCGACGCCGAGCTCGCCGAGCGGATCGACGCCATCGCCTACCCCGGGCTCACCGCCAACTTCGACGTCGGCAAGACGGCGGCCTTGGCGATCGGCCTGCTCGACTGGAAGGTCTACGGGGCCGACTATGCCGCGGCGATGCAGGCGACGGCGCGCGCACTGGCCGACGCCCTGGTCGCCGAGGGTCTGCCGGTGTTCGCCCGCGAGCGTGGGTGCACGACGTCGCACCAACTCGCCGTCGAGGCGGCCGGGTGGGGCGGCGGCCAGGCGGCGGCGAAACGGATGCGATCGGCGAATCTGCTGGCGTCTGGCATCGGCCTGCCGTTCGCGCTCGTGCCGGCGGTGGCCGGCGATGTGAACGGGCTGCGCCTCGGCGTCCCCGAGATCGTCAGGCGCGGCATGGGCCCGTCCGACATGTCCGAGCTGGCGAGCCTCATCGCCCGCTCGTTCACGGACGACGGCGCGTCGTCGGCGGCGGCCCCCGACGTCGCCGCATTCGGCGCTCGGTTCCTCGGGCCGCTGCGCTTCACGCTCTGACCGCAAGCCCTCGGCGGAATCCTTGCTCAACCGGCGCTGCGAATCGGCCGAAGGTAAGACGTGCGATCGAACCGTCACGAGCCCCTGACAACGCCGACCGGCGCTCCCGACGAGCTACGCGAGGACGGCCGGCCGAGACGCTGCGCGCGCTGCACGTCTTCCGCCTCGCCAAGCAGACGATCCCGGTCCGCGTGCTGCCCCTGCCAGCGCTGTTCCTGATCTTGCGCCACCAGGTGCCGGTCGGGGTACTGCTCGCGTGGATGGCGGTGGGCGTCGCCGAGACGATCCGGGCGAACTTCTTCATCCGGCGGATGATCGTGCGGCTCGCACGGGACGGGGCCGGCGCAGGATGGGTGCGTCGCACGGTTCCCGGGTGGCTCTGCACCGGTCTCGTGCTTGCGGCGCTTCCGTTCATTGCGCGCGCGGTGGGTACGACGGACGCGATGTTCATCGCCATCGCCATCGCCGTCGCCACATCGGCGACGACGGTCGTCGTGGCGCAGGGCTTTACCCTGCTGGCGTTGGCGAGTGCCGGTCCGCTCATGGCGTCGACGATCGGGTGTCTCATCGCCGGAACGCCCGGCCAGCGGGTGCTTGGGCTTCTCGGCCTCGGTTACCTGGGGACCCTCTCGCGCATCCACCGTGAGGTGGCTCAGGCGTCGACGGTCGTCGCCCGGCTCCAGGCCACAACGAGCGCGTGAACCTCGAGCTGTCGGACGAGCGCGATCTCCTCGTGGCGTCGCAGACCGACCTCGAACCGGCGAACGAGCGACTCGCCCACGAGGCGACGCACGACCCGCTGACCGGGCTCGCCAACCGGGCGCTGCTCGCCGATCGCCTCGGCGCGGCGGTGTCCGGGCTGGTGCCGGGCAGGGGTGACCGGGTTGCTCTACGCCGACCTCGACCGCTTCAAGGAGGTCAACGACCAGCGGGGCATGCGTGCGGTGACGAAGTGTTGCGCATCGTCGCCCAACGCATGAGCGCGGCCGTGCGCTTCGGCGACACGGTCCAAAGGGTGGGCGGCGACGAGTTCGTCGTCGTGCTGCCGAACATTGCGTCCGTAGAAGGCGTCGAACGCCTCGCCGACCGGCTCCTCGCCGACCTCGCCCGCCCGTACCTCCTTGCCGACGGCCCGACGTCGATCGGTGCAACCATCGGCATCGCGTGGACCGACCGGCACGAGGACGCCGAGAGGCTGCTCGCGCAGGCCGACGCGACGATGTACTCCGGGAAGCAGACCGGACGCTGTCGCATCGTGCTCGCCGCGTCGGCCTGACACGAGATCACGTCGCCGGCCGGCCCGCGACCGGAGGGGTGGTGTGGGCCCCCGACCGTCCCATAGTCGACACGGCCGTTGGCCCGCGCAATCGCCCGTCGCGCCCGCAGCGGTGGTGCAAGGCTCGTCTGATGGAAGGTTTCGATCCGGCGAGGAGCTTCGGCCCTGGGGTGGCGGCGAGATACGACGATCAGCCGCGTGGTGACGAGGACGCGGCCGCAACGTTCCTCGCAGGGCTCGCCGATGGAGGACGGGCGCTGGAGTTCGCGATCGGTACCGGACGGATCGCCCTCCCGCTCGCTGCGCTCGGGGTAGCGGTCGACGGCGTCGAACTCTCTGCGGACATGGTGGCGCGGCTGCGGGCCAAGCCGGGAGGCAACTCGCTCGTGGTGGTTGTGGGCGACATGACGAGCGTGGCGGTGCCTGGGCGCTACCGCCTCGTGTACCTCGTCTACAACACGATCTTCAACCTGCTGACCGCGGACGACCAGATCCGGTGCTTCGAGAACGCGGCGAGGCACCTTGCCGACGACGGCGTGTTCGCGGTGGAGACGGCCGTACCGCAGGCCTGGTTAGTGTCCGGTGGACCTGACTACGTCCACGCCGAGCACCTCGGGCTGAACGAGGTGCGGCTCGACGTCGCCCGCTACGACCCGGTCACCCAGATCCTCGACGAGAACCACGTACGTCTGACCGCGTCGGGCATCACGTTCGGGCCGATCGCCTGTCGGCTGATCGGACCCGGTGAGATGGAC
>JAYUAM010000474.1:0-9695 GCA_043741295.1 Acidimicrobiia bacterium | reverse complement strand
TCGACACCGAGATCCTGGCCCGGCACTACGCCGAGCACGTCGGCAAGCCGTTCTACGCCGACCTCGTCGAGTTCATGGCGCGCGGCCCCGTGGTCACGATGGTGATCGAGGGGCCCGAAGAAACGTTCCAGGTCGTCCGTGACATGATGGGCACGACGAACCCGCGCAAGGCCGCACCGGGAACGATCCGTGGAGATCTCGGCATCCTGTTCACCGAGAACCTCGTCCACGGGTCCGACTCGGCCGACTCGGCCGCGCGCGAGATCGGCATCTTCTTCCCGTCCTTGTAAAGGGCAGCCGACGGGAGCCCGTACCCGAAGGGGGGTCGCATGGCCGGCAACAATCTGGGGTTCGGGGGCCGCGACATGGCCGTCGACCTCGGCACTGCAAACACTCTCGTGTACGTGCGCGGGCACGGCATCGTGCTCGACGAACCCTCCGTGGTGGCGCTGTCGGTGCGCGACGGCAGCGTGCTCGCCGTCGGACTCGAAGCGAAGCGAATGATGGGCCGCACGCCGGCCCACATCGTGGCGCTGCGCCCGCTGAAGGACGGCGTCATCGCCGACTTCGACGTCTGCGAGAAGATGCTGCGCTACTTCATCCAGAAGGTGCACCGCTCGAAGTTCGCCCGGCCCCGCATGATCATCTGCGTGCCTTCGGGGGTCACCCCGGTCGAGCGGCGCGCCGTCACCGACGCCGCCGAGCTCGCCGGCGCCCGCAAGCCGGCGTACGTGATCGAGGAGCCGATGGCGGCGGCGATCGGCGCCGGCTTGCCCGTGCAGGAGCCCACCGGGAACATGGTGGTCGACATCGGCGGCGGTACGACCGAGGTGGCGGTCATCTCGCTGGGTGGCATCGTGGCCAGCCAGTCGGTGCGCGTCGCCGGCGACGAACTCGACGAGGCGATCGTCAACTTCGTGAAGAAGGAATACTCACTGGCCCTCGGCGAGCGCACGGCCGAGGAGATCAAGATCGCCATGGGCTCGGCCTGGCATCTGGCCGAGGAGCTCACCGCCGAAGTACGCGGGCGCGATCTGGTCAGTGGGCTGCCCAAGACGATCACGATCGGCACCGCCGAGATCCGTGAGGCGATCGACGAGCCGGTGCAGGCGATCATCGACGCCGTGAAGGCCACTCTCGACAAGACGCCGCCCGAGCTGGCCGCCGACATCATGGAGTCGGGCATCATGCTTACCGGCGGTGGAGCGCTGCTCACCGGGCTCGATCTGCGTTTGCAGAGCGAGACGGGCATGCCGATCCACATCGCCTACAACCCCCTCCACTCCGTCGCCATCGGCACGGGCATGGCGCTCGAGGACATCGACGCGTTGCAGGCCTCCGGGCTCTTCCGCGGCAACGAGTTCTGAGCGTCGGACCCGGCTACGTCTGATCCATCGTGCTCGAACGACTTCGCCAGCGGCGAACCACGATCGTCCTCGCGCTGGTCGTGTCGATACTGCTCATTACGCTCGACACCCGGGGCAACGCGGCGATCGACCGGGCGCGCGAGATCGGGACCGAGATGTTCACGCCGGTGCGGGCCATCGGGCGCACCATCGCCGGCCCGTTCGAGAACGCCTGGCACGGCGCCTTCGAGTACCAGAAGCTGCGCAAGGACAACAGCCGGCTGCGCGACGAGGCGTCCCGGCGGCAGGCCGCGGCGATCGAAGGCGAGGCTTCGAAGGAGATGCTCGACAACTTGCGCGCGCAGCTCCGCCTGCCGAACATCGGCAACCCGCAGGTGGCGGTGGCCGAGGTCGTCGGCGGCTCGGCGAGCAACTTCGAGCAGGGCGTGCTGGAGATCAACAAGGGCTCGTCCAGCGGCATCAAGGAGGGCATGGCGGTGATCACCGCTGCCGGCATGATCGGCAGCGTGCGCCCGCCGGTCACGCCGAACCGGGCCAAGGTGCGCCTGCTGTTCGACCCGAACCTCGGTGTGTCGGTGAAGATCGTCGGCCAGCGGGTGCCCCCGACGACCACGACCACATCCCCGCCCTCTACCACGGTCGCCGCCGGGAAGGGCAAGGCGGCGACGACCACGCGGCCGGCGACCACGACGACGGATCCGGCGGCGCCCGGTGGGCCCGACGCGACGAACCCCGACGGCACCCCGGCCGAGGTGGGCCCCCCGACCGGTACGTCGACCACGACGACGACGATCGTGCTGAAGCCGGCGGTGCTCGATCACGGGATCGTCGAAGGCCGCGGCCGCGGTGAGCTGCTCGGGGTTCGCCTGATCGACGAGCGGTTCGACGTACGCATCGGCGACGACGTCGTGACGAGCGGCGAGGGCGACACCCGCCTGCCGAGCCTGTACCCACCGAACCTGCCCATCGGCAAGGTGGTCGAGGTCAACCGCGTGCCCGGCTCCACCCAGCTGCAGGTGAAGGTGAAACCGCTCGCCGATTTCGAGAAGCTCGACTTCGTGAGCGTCGTGCTCTACGACGCCGGGGGCTGACCGACCCCGATGCTCGGCATCCTGCTGGAGGCGCCGTGGGTGCGGATGGCGGCGTTCGCCTCGCTCGTGCTCGCGGTGCAGACGACGCTGTGCGCCGACCTTCGGTGGCACGGCGCCGGCGCCGACCTCGTGCTGCTGCTCGCCATCGCCGTCGGCATCGCCGCCGGGCCGGTGCGGGGCGCCCGCACCGCGTTCGTGCTCGGGCTGTGCTTCGATCTCCTGATCCTCACCCCGTACGGTCTGTCGGCGTTGAGCTACTCGCTCGTCGGGTTCTTGGTCGGGCTGATCGAACCGCACGTGTACCAGGCCCGGCACTTCGTCACACCGCTCGTGGTCGGCGTGGCCAGCGTCGTCGGGTCGTTGTTGTACGCCGTGGCGGCGAACATCTTCGGTGTCAACGACGCGCTGACCGGTGCGATCTGGCGGGTGCTGCTCGTGGCCACCGTGGTCAACATGCTGCTCGCCGCGCCCTTCGTGCGCGTCTGCCGCTGGGTGATGCTCGGAGGCGACCGCGCTCGGTGGTGAGGGCTCGCCTGTTCCGGCCCTTCGCCTGCGGGTAGTGGCCTGGTCCCCGCGGGTGGCCAGGAATTGGCAGAATGGTGGCCATGGCCGGACAGACGAGTGGGCTGCGTCTCGGCGTGCTCGCCCTCGTGGTGGTGTCGCTCTTCGCGGCGCTGTTCAGCCGGCTGTGGTTCCTGCAGGTGGCGGCGCCGCCCGACCTCGTGCAGACGGTGCGCTTGAGCCACGTGAAGGCCGTCCAGGTACCGGCGATGCGCGGCCGCATCCTCGACGGCAAGGGCCGCATCCTGGCCGACAACCGCCGTGTTCTGAACATCGTCGTCGACCGCAAGGCGATCCAGAAGCGCGTCGTGCGGACCGAGCTGTTCGGTCGCCTCGCCGGTGTCATCGAAGTGGCGCCCGAGGACCTGGAGAAGACGTACAAGGACCTCACGCTCGACCCGCTGTTGCCCCTGCCGCTCGCCCACGATGTGTCGGAGCCTCAGGCGGCGTTCCTGCGGGAGCGGCTCGACGACTACGCCGGCGTGCAGGTGGAGGAGGCGTGGGACCGCGTGTACCGGTTCGCCCCGCTGGCGAGCAACATCATCGGGTTCCTCGGGCGCATCAACAAGGACGAGATCGCCACGCTGGTCGACCAGAAGGGCTACCTGCGTTCCGACCTCGTCGGGCGCAGCGGCGTCGAGCAGCAGTTCGAGGACGTGCTGCGCGGCAAGCCGGGGTTCCAGAAGTACGAGCGTGACGCCGCGGGGCAGCCCATCGCGCAGCTGCAGGGTCCGGAGAACCGCCAGGACCCGACCGCCGGCAACGACGTGCAGCTCACCGTCGACATCGAGGTGCAGCAGTACGCCGAGCAGATCCTCGATGCCGAACTGCGCAACCGCCGCCTGCAACGGCCGCCCCGGAGCCAGAACCTGATCACCGGTGACTTCATCGGGGACATCAAGCACCAGTTCGCGGCGCCCGCCGGCTCGCTCGTCGTGCTCGAGCCGACGACCGGGCGGGTGGTCGCGATGGCGTCGAACCCGCCGTACGACAACCGGTGGTTCTCCGAGCCGCTCACGAACGAGAAGTTCAAGCAGCTCTTCGGAGATCCCAAGATCAAGAACGCTGCCGACGACCCGACGCACTTCCCGCTGCTGAACCGCCCGATCCAGGGCCTGTACCAGATCGGCTCGACGATGAAGCTGTTCACGTCGATCGCCTCGCTGCAGTCCGGCGTCATCAGCCCCGAGGACCGCCCGAAGGTCGAGAACTCGCACTGGCTGTACGAGATCCCCGACTGCCCGCCCGGCGAGCCGTCGGGTTGCACCCGCCAGAACGCCGGCGGCGCGAAGTACGGGCGCCCCAACTTGCTCGAGGCGCTCACGGCGTCCTCCGACGCGTACTTCTACAACCTCGGCGCCCAGCTCTGGCAGCGGGACCCGAAGGGCGACATCCTGCAGAAGGAGCTGCGCTCGTTCGGGTTCGGGTCCTCCAGCGGCGTCGCCCTGCCGAACGAGGCGGCAGGCTACGTGCCCGACGCCGCCCTCAAGAAGAGGTTCGCCGACAAGAAGGTTATCAGCAAGCTCGAGGGCGGCGGCTACTACATCGGGGACAACATCAACCTGGGTATCGGTCAGGGGCTCCTGGCGGTGACCCCACTTCAGCTCGCCAACGCCTACGCCACGTTCGCCAACGGCGGCACCCTGCTGACGCCGATGATCGCCAGCCACGTCTACGCCGCCGGTGGGCCTCGCGTCGAAGGCCAGCCCTACGTGCTCGACACGGCCAAGGCCGAGACGTTGCAGGCGTTCGATCCCGTGTCTCGGGGCGACGTCGCCGTCGACGACAACTTCCGCGCCGACATCATGCAGGGCCTGCAGGGCGTGACGCAGAACTGCTGCGTCAACTCGCCCGATGTCGGGTTCCCCCGGCCAGGGACCGCGTACTCCACCTTCAAGGGCTACGACTACGAGGCCTACCCGATCTACGGCAAGACCGGCACGGCGCAGGACAAGGACAAGATTGACTGGAAGGACACGTCGCTCTTCTCGGCGTTCAGCATTCCGCCCGGCCAGGACGCCCCGCAGTACCAGGTGACGGCGATCATCGAGCAGGCCGGCTTCGGTTCGGGGTCGGCTGCCCCGACGGTGCGGTGCATGTTCGAGAAGCTCTCGACGCCGGGCTCGCTGGCGCCCGTGAAGCAGAGCGACGAGCTGAAGCGCACGCAGAGCAAGGCGGCGATCCTGCCCCCGCTCGCCAGCGCCGACGATGCCGCCTGCCTGCACGTGCAGGACGACGACATCCGCCAGGCCGCCATCGGCAAGTCGAGCGGGCGCAACGACTGATGGCCACCACGGTCACGACCCGTCCGGGAGCAGGCGGTGCCGCGGGCGGCAAGGCGGGGAGCGGTTGGACGTCCGCGCGCTCGACGCCGCCTGGGCCCCGCCAGCCGCGCCTGCGGGTCGACTACACACTGCTGCTCATGACCACCGGGTTGTGCGCCGCCGGCCTTCTCGCCGTCTACTCCGCCGGCTACAACGACCGCGTGCTCCAGGGCATCGACCCGGCGAAGTGGGCGAAGCGCCAGGGCCTGTTCATGGGCATCGGCGCGGTCGCGATGTTCGCGATCATGATGATCGACTACCGCCGCCTGCGAGCGTGGGTGCCGCGGTTCTACGCCGGCACGTGCGGGATGATGGCACTTCTCCCGTTCCTGGGCACGGAGGTGAAGGGGGCGAAGGCCTGGTTCAGCTTCGGCTCGTTCACGTTGCAGCCGTCGGAGTTCGCCAAGATCACCCTCGCGCTCATGCTCGCCACCGTGGTGGCGAACGATCGCGACGGTCCGCTGAGCTACGCCCGGTTCGTCGTCTCGTTGCTCGTGCTCGGCCTGCCGACCGCGCTGATCATGTTGCAGCCCGACCTCGGCACCGCCTCCACGTTCGTAGTCATCGCCATGGCCGTGCTCCTCGTCGGGCGCGCCCGCGTGGCCCACATCGCCCTCATCAGCCTGCTCTCGCTCGTCTCGGTTGTCGCGCTGTGGAAGTCGGGCGCGGTGGCCGAGTACCAGATCGCCCGCGTCACCTCGTTCATCAAGCCACAAGCGGCCCCGACGACCGGCCTGCCCGAGGCGGCGCGCAAGGCGACAGACCAGATCAACGCCGTGCGCTCCGAGGTGCGGTTCTCGCAACAGGCCGTGCGCCTCGGCGGGCTGCGGGGGCAGGGGTTCGCCAATGGCCCCACGATGAACGGCAACTACGTTCACGAGCAGCGCACCGACTTCGTGTTCGCCACGGTGGCGGAACAGTTCGGCCTGATCGGCATGGCCGCCCTGCTCGGGCTCTACCTGCTCGTGCTGTTCAGACTCCTGCGGGTCGCCCAGCTGGCGAGCGACGGCTTCGGCGCGCTCATCGCCTCGGGTGCCGCCGCGGTGCTCGCCTGGCACATCTTCGAGAACGTGGGGATGAACATGGGCATCATGCCGGTGACCGGCATCCCTCTGCCGCTCGTCTCGTACGGCGGCTCGTCGACCATCGCGTTCATGATGATGTTCGGCTTCGTCCAGAACGTCTATCGCCACCGCGAAGCCAAGAGCTGAACGCCCGGCCGGCGCGGGCCGGTCGGTCAGGAGCGGCGGTAGCGGGCGACGGCGAGCGGGGCGAACACGGCGACGATGCCGACGATCCACGCCAGCGCCTTTACGACCGCCGCACTCGTCGGCCCGCCGAGCACCAGGTGCCGCACGGCGTCGATCACCACGGTGACCGGTTGGTTGCGGGCGAACGGCTGGAGCCAGCCCGGCATGTTCTTCACGGCGACGAACGCGCTCGAAGCGAACGTGAGCGGCGCGAGCAGCGGGAACGAGGCGGCCTGGGCTGCTTCGGCGTTGCCGATGTACAGGCCGACTGTGGCGAACACCCACGAGAGCGCGAAGGCGAACCCGAAGATGACCAGGGCGCCGGCCACGAGTCCGAGGAAGCTGGTCGAGTAGCGGAACCCGACGGCGAACCCGACGAGGATCATCAGGATCACGACGAACACGTTGCGGGCCAGGTCGGCCAGCGTGCGCCCGATGAGCACGGCCGAGCGGGCCATCGGGAGCGACCGGAAGCGGTCGATGATGCCCTTGTTGAGGTCGTCGGCCAGGCCGACCGCGGTGTTCACCGCGCCGAAGGTGATCGTCTGAGCGAAGATGCCGGGCATGAGGTAGTTCACGTACTTGAGCGGGGAGGGAAAGCCCGGCACGTTGCCGACGTTGATCGCCCCGCCGAACACGTAGCGGAAGAGCAGCACGAAGATCACCGGCTGCACCGTGGAGAACACGAGCACCTGCGGGTTGCGGCGCAGGTTGAGGATGTTGCGCCACGTGACGGTGACGGCGTCGGCGACGAGTCGGGGACCGCTCGCGCTGGATGTTGCCGTGGATGTTGCCGTGGATGATGCGGTGGTCATCGGGTGGTAGCGCGCCTGCGTCGGCGGGCGGCCGGGGTGGCGTCGCCGCCGCCCCGGTCCGGTTCGGGTTCGGTCGGTCGGGCCCGCCCGGTGAGGGTGAGGAAAACATCGTCCAGGCTCGGTTCTCGCAGCGCGACGCCTTCGGGTGTGAGCCCGGCCCCGTCGAGCAGGCGCACGGCGGCGAACAGCGACGCGGTGCCGTCGCTGCTGGTGATCTGCACGCCAGTGCCGACGGCAGCGACACCGGTCAGGGGCGCAAGCACCTCCGCCGCTCGGAGCGCCGCGGGCGGGTCGACGAAGGTGAGCTCGATGATCGTCGAGCCGAGGCGCGACTTCAGCTCGCTGCTCGTGCCTTCGGCCACGACCGACCCGTGATCGATGACGACGATGCGGTCGGCCAGCCGATCGGCCTCTTCGAGGTACTGCGTCGTGAGAAGCACGGTGGTGCCGCCCGCCACGAGCCCTTCGATGACGCCCCACAGGTCGAGCCGGCTCGCCGGGTCGAGACCGGTGGTCGGTTCGTCGAGGAAGAGCACGGGCGGCTCGTGCACCAGTGCGGAGGCGAGGTCGAGCCGGCGCCGCATGCCACCGGAGAACGTCTTGAGTGGCCGGTTCGCGGCATCGGCGAGCTGGAACTGGGCGAGCAGCTCGACGGTGCGGCGGGCGATCCGATCGGGCGGCAGGTGGGTGAGTCGGCCGACGAGCCGCAGGTTCTCGGTGGCCGTGAGGTTCTCGTCGACCGCGGCGTACTGGCCGGCGAGTCCGATGATCGAACGCACCGCCGTGGCGTCGGTGGCAGGATCGATGCCGAGCACCGAGGCCCGACCGGCGTCGGGACGAAGGAGCGTGGTGAGGATGCGCACGGCCGTCGTCTTGCCGGCACCGTTCGGGCCGAGCAGGCCGAGGACGGTGCCCGTCGGGACCTCCAGGGAGACGTCACGCAGGGCCTCGATGTCGCCGTAGCGCTTGGCCAGGTTCTCGGCCACGATGGCGGTGGAGGGCATTTCGCCACCCTCGCGCCGTCGCTCCGGTAGCGCAAAGCACCGGCGCTGTTGTTTGCGCTCGTCCGGGCCGTCGCCCCCGCCGTCGCCCCCGCTGGCGTGCAGGTCACCCTGGGTGTCGACCCGCCCTCGGGCGGCCACACGAGGTAACGTCGCGGGGTCATGTCAACCCGCCCGAGTTCGATCTGGGGCCAGCTCGAGACGCTGCTGCCCCGTGTGCAGAAGCCGGCGCGCTACATCGGTCTGGAAGACGGCGCCGTCGCGCCGCGCTACGCCGGTCGGTCGATCCCCGTCGACACGGTGGCCTGGCTGCTCACCTACCCCGACACGTACGAGATCGGCCTGCCCAACGCCGGGCTGCAGATCCTGTACGAGATCCTCAACGAGCGCGATGACGCCGTCGCCGAACGCAGCTACGCGGTGTGGACCGACCTCGAAGGCGAGCTGCGGCGCGCGGGGCTTCCGCAGTTCTCGATCGAGACCCATCGCCCCGCCAACCAGTTCGATGTCATCGCCTTCAACCTGTCGGCGGAGCTCGTCTACACGAACGTGCTCAACCACCTCGATCTCGCCGGCGTGCCGATCCACGCCGCCGCCCGCACCGAAGAGCATCCGCTGGTGGCCGTCGGCGGTCACGCCGCGTTCAACCCCGAGCCGCTGGCCGACTTCATCGACATCGCCGTGCTCGGCGACGGCGAAGAGGTCGTCGGCGAGATCACCGAGGTCGTGCAGGCGTGGAAGCGCAGCGGGCGCACGCCCGGCTCGCGCCAGCACGTGCTGCGCGAGCTGGCCAAGGTGCCCGGCGTGTACGTGCCATCGATGTACGAGGTCGCCTACGACGGCGAGCGGCTCGTCGCCGTCACCCCGCGTTACCCCGACATCCCCGATCGGGTCGAGAAGCGCACCGTCGCCGACCTCGCCGCGTGGCCGTACCCGAGCCGGCAGCTCGTGCCGCTCACGGAAGTCGTCCACGATCGCCTAAACGTCGAAGTCTTCCGCGGTTGCACGCGCGGTTGCCGCTTCTGCCAGGCCGGCATGATCACGCGCCCGGTGCGGGAACGCCCGGCCGAGCAGGTGCGCACGATGGTGCAGAACGGGCTTCGGCGCACCGGCTACGACGAGGTGGCGCTCACGTCGCTGTCGACCGCCGACTTCTCCGGCATCGAGCGCACCGTCGCCGACATCGTGAACCCCACGGACCCGACGGCGTGCGGGAACATCAGCGTGTCGTTGCCGTCGCTGCGGGTGGATGCCTTCACCGTCGGCGTCGCCGGTCAGGTGGCAAA
>JAYUAM010000473.1:0-9696 GCA_043741295.1 Acidimicrobiia bacterium | reverse complement strand
CGCGGGCTCGTCGCGGACGATGCTGATCGCCTGACTCGGGCAACCCCGGCACAGGTCCTCCGCCACCCCCAGCGGGACGAGCCCGGGCCGGGCCCGCGAGATGTTGTCGGCACCGAGTTCGACGGCGAACGGCGCGACGACCTCGCACCGGCCGATGCCGACGCATCGGTCCTCGTCCACCACGATCTGCACGCCGGTCGGTTCGCTCGTCACCACGCCATCGTGGCTGCGAGCGACCGGGTGGGCAAGGAGCACCGGCCGCGTGCCGGGTGATCTTCGCCCGTCCGTCGTCGGCGCCCTACGATGCGATCCGCTTCGGGGAAGGGGGGACGGCTCCGCATGAGCAGCCCAGGGACGACGACCGACATCGCCAGCGTCGCCGCCTACGACGCCGGCATGCCGCGCGATCGCTATGCCGAGCTGCGGCGCACGCCAGTGGCCTGGCATCCCTGGCCCGGACGGGGAGACGGCTTCTGGGCGGTCACTGGGCACGCGGAGGTCGTCGCGGTCTCCCGCGACCCGCACACCTACTCGTCCGCCATCGAGCACGTCGCCCTGTGGGATCTGGAACCCGATGCCCTCGAAGCCCGCCGCTCGCTCATCGAAACCGACCCGCCGGATCACAACCGCCTGCGCCGGCTGGTGAGCGGGGCGTTCACGCCGCGCAAGATCCGTGAGTACACCGACGGCATCCGGGCGATCACGGCTGGCCTTCTCGACGCTGCCCTCGCGGTCGGGAGCGGCGACTGGGTCGAGCTGCTCAGCGCTCCGCTGCCGATCGCCGTCATCGTGCAGATCCTCGGGGTCGGCGCCGAGGACGCCGACCTCATGGTCGAGCTCTCCGACCAGCTCGTCGCCGGTACCGGCAACGCCGATCTCGACCCGGAGGCGTACGGCAACACGACCGACCTGCGCCTGCTGCCGTTCAACTCGCCGGCGGCCTTCGCGCTGTTCGAGTACGGGCGCCGCCTCGGTGCTGCCCGGCGGGCCGACCCCCGAAACGACCTCATGAGCGTGCTCGTGGCGGCCGAGATCGACGGCGACCGGCTGACCGATCAGGAGCTCACGAACTTCTTCCAGATCCTGGTCTTCGCCGGTAACGAGACGACCCGCACCGCGCTCTCGCACGCGGCGTTGGCGTTCCTGGACCACCCCGACCAGCTCGAACGGCTGCACGCCGACCCGTCGCTCGTCCCGTCCGCGGTCGAGGAGATCCTGCGCTGGTCGACGCCGGTGCTGCACTTCCGCCGCACCGCCACCACCGACACCGAGCTGGGCGGCGTCACGATCAGGGCGGGCGACAAGGTCGTGATGTGGTTCGGTGCCGCCAACTTCGACGAGCGCGTCTTCACTGATCCCGAGACGTTCGACATCGCCCGCACGCCGAACGACCACGTGGCGTTCGGCGGTGGAGGACCACACTTCTGCCTCGGTGCATTCCTGGCCCGCCTGGAGATCGGCGTGTTCCTCGACGAGCTGATCGCCCGCGGCATCCGCCTCGCTCCGGCGGGCGCGGTCGAGCGGGTCAGCTCGAACTTCGTGCACGGCATCAAGCGACTTCCGGTCACCGTGACCGCTGCGCACGTCACCCTCGCATCTGGCACTCCCGCACCATGATCGGCGAGCCGTCTCGTCCGGAGTTCGACTTCGATTTCCACGGTGCCGCGCTCGACACGATCTTCGACGACTACTCGGTGATGCACGAGCGCTGCCCGGTGTCGTGGAGCGACCGGTACGGCGGGTTCTGGTCCATCGCGGCGTACGACGACGTGCTCGTCGGCGAGCGCGCCCTCGACACGTATTCGGTGGCCCCGTCGATGATCCTGCCGTCGTTCGCCACCGAGCGGGCGATGATCCCGCTCGACATCGACCCGCCGGAGCACACGGCCTACCGCCAGCTGCTCCTGCCGTTCTTCAGCCCGCAGCGGATGGACGCCCTGGTGCCCCGCACCCACGAGCTCGCCCGCCAGCTGCTCGACGAGCACGACGGCCACGACGTGATCGACGCGTCGGTCTTTGCGCGCATGCTCCCAACGATGGTGTTCAGCGAGTACGCCGGCTTCCCACTCGAAGATGCGCCGCGTTTCGACACGTGGGTCGACGAGATCATCTTCGCCCGCACCGAGGACGAGACGGTCGCCCGCCGCGCCGCCGACGAGGTGTACGCCTACTTCGTCGACCTCATCGCCCGCCGCCGTCACCAGCCGGGACCCGACCTCATCTCGACGCTGCTCGCCGCCGAGCTGCACGGCCGGCCGCTCACCGACGACGAGATGCTCGACATCTGCTATCTGCTGTTCGTTGCCGGCCTGGAGACCACGGCCGGCACGATCCGCTCCAGCCTGTGGTACCTCGCCCAGCATCCCGAGCGGCTCGCGTGGCTCGCCGCCGACCCGGCCCGCATCCCCCGAGCCACCGAGGAGTTCCTGCGCATGCTCTCGCCGGTGCAGGCCATGGCCCGCACGCTGAAGCAGGACACGGTGGTCGGCGGCCAGGCGATGTGCGCCGGCGAGCGCGTCGTGCTCGTCTACGGCGCGGCGAACCGCGACCCGAAGCGTTTCGCCCACGCCAACCAGATGCTGCTCGACCGCGAGGAGAACCCGCACACCTCGTTCGGCATCGGCGCCCACAAGTGCCTCGGCGCCCACCTCGCCCGGCGCGAGGTGATCGTCGGGTTGCAGGAGTTCCTCGCCCGCCACCCCCGCTTCGAGCTCGCCGAACCGGCGCCGTGGCATGGCATCGGCCCCCTGTTGCTTCGCCGCGTCTGATCTGCGCCGACCTGATCGGTCGTCCCACTGATCCGTCCTGCACGTCACCGTCCACATCGAGGAGCCGACCCGAATGCACGCCATGGAACTCCGGGAGTTCGGCGGGGATTTCCACCCCGTCGAACGACCGACCCCCACGCTCCGCCCGGGCGAGGAGCTGATCGACGTCACCGCGTGCGGGGTGTGCCACTCCGACATCCACGTGGTCGACGGACAGTTCGGCAGCCCGCTGCCGCTCGTGCTCGGCCACGAGGTCACCGGGTCGCACCACCGGCTCGGGCCCGTGATGCTGTACGCGCCGTGGGGTTGCCGGACGTGCTGGCTGTGCGAGACGGGCCACGAGATGATCTGCCCCGACGGCGGCGAGGCCGGTCTGTTCAAGGACGGCGGCTACGCCCAGCAGATGCGGGTCCCGCAGGCCGGGTACCTGCATCCGCTCGGACAACTCGACCCGATCCGGTCGGCCCCGCTCGCCTGTGGCGGCCTCACCGCGTTCCGGGCGGTGAAGCAGACGCTCGACGTGCTCGCTCGCAAGGGTTCGGGAGCGCGGGCGTTGGTGATCGGCGCCGGCGGGCTCGGGCAGTTCGCCATCCAGTACCTGCGGCTGCGCACCGACGCCGAGGTGTGGGTCGCCGAGCCGGCGGCGGGCAAGCAGGTGCGCGCCGTGCAGCTCGGGGCCTCGAACGCTGTCTCGGTCGCCGAGCTCGACGGGAAGTTCGACGCGATCATCGACTTCGTCGGTGCCGGCGACACCCTCGCGACGGCCACCGACCGCGTGCACCGGCGCGGCATCGTGGTCGTGTGCGGTCTCTACGGCGGCCGCGTCCCGTTCGGCATCGGCGCCGTGCCGTTCGAGGCGCAGTTCATGTCGAGCGTGTGGGGCACGCTCGGCGAGATGGGCGAGATGATCGAATTCGCCCACCACCACGAACTGCAGCACACCGTCGAAGTCCTACCGCTGGCGATGGCCAACGAGGCGCACCGTCGTCTCCGGGCCGGCGACGTCGCAGGGCGTATCGTGCTGGTGCCCGAGCGTTGACGGGGATCGTGGGTCGAAGGGGAACGGACGTGTCGAGCAGCCAACTCGAAGAGATCGCGGCGCTCGTCGCCGAACACGGCATCCACACCGTCGAAGTGGCGATCACGGACACGTTCGGACACCCGCGCGGCAAGCGCGTGCCAGCCGAGCGGTTCGTACGCACCGTCGCCGAGAACGGCGCCTACATCGCCGACGCCATCTACGTGATGGACGTTCAGTGCGACATCGTCGACGCGCCGGCGATCAACATGGGCACCGGGTTCCTCGACATGCACCTCGAACCCGATCTCGCCACGTTCCGGGTGATGAAGCACCGGCCGGGCTACGCCACGGTGATGTCGGTCGGCATCGACCACACGCATCGGCCCCACCCGATCGACCCCCGTCACGTGCTCGCCCGGCAGATCGAACGGGTCCGCGGGCTCGGCTACGACCCGGTCGCGGCGACCGAACTGGAGTGCTACGTCTGCCGGCCCGACTGGTCGCCCGTGCAGGACAACGTGCAGTACTCGTCGCTCGTCGACAACTTCGAGCTCGAAGCGTGCGTGGCCGAGATGCGCACCGCGCTGCTCGACCTCGGCATCCCGATCGAGTCGTCGAACCCCGAGTACGGCCCCGGCCAGCTCGAGATCAACTTCGCCGCCGCCGACCCGATGCGCACGGCCGACAACACCGTGCTCTTCAAGCAGACGATCAAGGAGATCGCCCGCCGCCACGGCTGGCGGGCCACGTTCATGCCAAAGCCGTTCGCCGGGCGGTCGGGCAACGGCATGCACGTGCACACGAGCCTTGCGCAGGACGGCCGCAACGTGTTCGGCGCCGGCGACGCCCATCCGCTGAACGACGTGATGCGCCACTGGGTCGGCGGGCTCGTGCAGCACGCGACCGCGCTGAGCCTCGTCGGCATCCCGACCGGCAACGGCTACAAGCGGGTGCGCACGTACTCCTTCTGCCCGACGCACGTGCACTGGGGCCTCGACAACCGCAGCGTGCTCTGCCGGTGCACGGTCGGCCAGGGGGCGGCCAACCGGGTCGAGTACCGGGCGGCGGGCGCCGACGCCAACCCGTACCTCATCATCGGGGCGCTGCTGGCTGCCGGCGCCGACGGGCTGGAGCGTGAGCTCGACCCGGGGCCGGTCGCCGAGGGCGACCAGTATGCCGACCCGGGGGGTCACCGGGCGCTGCCGGCCACCTACGCCGAGGGCCTCGCCGCCTTCGAGGCCGGAGATCTGGCCGATCAGCTGGGCGCCGAATTCTCCGGGAACTTCCTGGCGCTGGTACGCAACGAGGTCACGTTGTACGAGGCGAACGCGGTGGGTGATGCGGACGACGTGACCGCGTGGGAGTTCGCCCGCTACGTCGAGTTCAGTTGACCGGCACGCCATTGCGGCGCGCCTACGCTGCAGCTGGTCGTTCGGACTCGAACGACCGAAGACACCACACGAGTTCCGGGGGGAACGCCGAATGTCCGTAACCACTCCTGACGGGGTCAACCAGCTCCGTCGAGGTCACCTCAGCCTGCCTGACGTGATCGCTCAATCCGTCTCGGTGATCGCGCCGGCGATGTCGGGAGGGTTTCTCACCTACCTCGCCGCCACGAAGGCCGGTGGAGCGACACCGCTCGCCTACGTGCTGGCCGCGGTCGGGGCACTGTTCCTCGGTGGCGTCGTCTCCGAGTTCTCGAAGTCGATGGCATCCGCCGGCTCGCTGTACACCTACGCCGCCAATGGCTGGAACAAGACGGCCGGCTTCGTCCTCGGCTGGCTCTACAGCATCGCCCTCATCATCCTCGGTGCCGCCGTGCTCGCCGGCTTCGGCTTCTTCTCGTCGTTGTTCATCCAGGCGATGACAAAGTCCGACACGTTCGTGCCCTGGTGGATCTTCTTCATCATCGGGCTCGTGTTCGTGGCGGTGATGAGCATGTTCAACATCCGCATCTCCACCCGGGTCCAGCTCGTGCTCGCCGCCCTCACGGTGATCGCCATGGTGATCGCCGCACTGGTCGCCATCAAGGACGGTGGGCCGAACGGCAAGTCGATCGACTTCGCCGCCTTCTGGCCGTCGTCGGCCGGCGTGAAGTGGAGCGGCATCGGCCTCGGCCTCGCCTTCGGCCTGCTGTCGTTCACCGGCTTCGAGGCCGGGGCCGTGCTCGCCGAAGAGACCGACAACCCGAAGCACAACATCCCGCGAGCGATCATCGGTTCGGTGCTCGTCGCCGCCGTGTTCTACGTCCTGATCACCTACGCCACGTCGATCGGGTTCGGCGTGAAGGAAGCGGCAACGGCGTGGCCGAGCGCCGCCGCGGGCCTCGCCGCCGTCGTCGGGAGCGGCGCGCTGAGCAAACTCGTCCTGCTCGCGGTGGCGATCTCGTCGCTGATCTGCGGCCTCGGCGTCGGCACGGCCGCCACCCGGTTCGTGTACACGATGGCCCGCGAGCGCGTGCTTCCGAGTGCCCTCGGCAAGACGCACCCGAAGTGGAAGACGCCGTGGAACGCGATCTTCCTCTACATCGGCGTGTCGGTCGTGCTCATCTTCGGCCTGCTGCTCCTCACGACGAGAGGCACCGAGATCGCCCTCGGCGGCGGCGCCAAGGACGGCGTCCCGAACCTGCCCGCCTCGGTCCGCGGCGGCCTCTACGCCTTCGGCGAATGGGCGACGCTGGCTACCCCGATGGTGATGTTCTCGTACCTGCTGCTCGGCATCGCCGGCGTGCTCAAGGGCACCCGTGATGGCAACAGCCGGCTGCGTACCACCGGTGTCCTCGCCGCCATCACCGGCGCCGTGGCGACCTGGGGAAGCCTCTACTACTCGTTCTTCGAGCCCGCTCCGGGTGCCGGCGTGCCGTTCGCCTACAAGGTGATCCCGTGGGTGTGCATCATCGCCCTCGTCGGCGGGCTCGCCATCGCCAGCTACCTGCGCAAGAACAAGCCGCAGTCGTGGGCCGGCATGGGCGCCGTGTTCGACGGCTGACCACGAACGACGCCGCGCCCGTCGGTGACCTGGCCCGCGCCTGGTCTCCGACGGCACGGACGGGCGACATGTGCAGTCGTACCCCCACCCGACGAAAGGCAGCGCGATCGACCGCCCCGAGCACTGGCGAGACGAGTTCGGCGAAGCCGTCACGGCCGCTGACGCCGCGTCCGTCGCCGTATGGCGCGCCGCGTACGACGAGATGCTCCGCTTCACCGGCGATCCGCTGACTCGGCTCGATGCCGTGAACCGCACCGACGCGTCGTTCGTCATTGGCCCCGTGTTCACGCTGACGGCTCGACTCCTGGGCGGCGTCGACCGGGCCGATCCGGCCGTCGTCGCCGACGTGGTACGGCTGCACTCGCGGATCGACGGGGCGACCGACCGCGAGCGCGGTCACGCCGAGGCGGCCCTTCTGCTCCATGCCGGCGAGTTCCTCGCCGCCGCGGCGCGGTGGGACGACGTGAGCGTGCGCCACCCGGGCGACCTCACCGCGGCACGGTTCGTGCACGACGTATGCCTGCACATCGGTGACGACACGATCCGCCTGCCGTCGGCCCGGCGGGCCGTCCAGGTGTGGCCGGTCGGCAGTCGGGCACACGGGCTGGCCAACGGCATGCTTGCGTTCGCGCTCGAGGAGACCGGCCACGCCGAGGAGGCCGAACGTTGCGGGCGCGTCGCCCTCGAGCACGATGACGCCGACATGTGGGCCCGACATGCGCTCGCCCACGTGTACGAGTCACAGGCCCGCCACGACACGGCGCTCGAACTGCTCGTGCCGTCGAGCGCGCACTGGTCGACCCAGAACATGCTGAGCGGCCACCTGTGGTGGCACGTCGGCATCCGCCTGCTCCACCACGGTGCGATCGACGACGCGATCGACGTACTAGACGAGCGGCTGACCTCGCGTACGGCGTTCGGGCTCGCCGACTCGACGTCGCTGCTCTGGCGCCTCGCGCTGAACGGGGCCGCGGTCGATGGGCGGTGGGGCGACCTGGCCGACGCCTGGGCGGCCAACTCCCAGCGCCACACCTGCGGGTTCCTCGATCTCCACGCCGCGCTCGCGTTCGCCGCCGTCCCGACGCACCGCGGCGCCGATCCGTTCTGGTCCGGAGTGCCCGCCAGCCACGCGGCGGGCGACACGTTCAACGACCTCACGTTCCGCCGGGTGGTGACACCGATGGTTTCCGGGCTGCGCGCCTTCGGTGACGGCGACACGGCCGGCGCCGTCGACGCGCTCGAATCGGTCACCGTCGATCTCGCGCGCATCGGTGGCAGCGTGCTCCAGCGCGACGTCGTGGGCGAGACCCTGGCCGTCGCGAGGTCGCGATGAGCGGGCGTCCGACGGCCGCGATCGACCTCGCCGATCCGGCACTCTATGACCGTGGGATACCTCACGAGGTGTTCGCCGCCCTCCGGGCCCGACCGGGTCTCGTGTGGACCGAGGACACGGCGGAGGCGAAGGGCTTCTGGTCGGTGACGCGGCTCGCCGATCTTGTCGCTGTGTCGCGTGACCACACGACGTTCTCGTCCGAGCTCGGCCACATCCAGATCTACGACATCGACGAGGACGTACGCCGCAAGCGCGCCTCGATGATCGACCTCGACCCGCCGGTGCACACCCACCTGCGCCGGTTCGTGAGCGCAGCGTTCACGCCGAAGCACGTGCAGCGCTACACGGGGGCGATCGCGGCTCGGGTCGACGTCGCGCTCGACCGGCTGCTCGCCGACGGCGGCGGCGACTGGGTCGAGGTGGTGGCCGCACCGATCCCGATCGCGGTGATCTGCGACCTCCTCGGCGTCCCCGCCGACGACCACGTGCTGATGATCGAGATGTCCGACTACCTCGTCGCCGGCACATCGGACCACGCGCTCGATCCGCACGCTTACGACAACACCACGCCGCTTCGCGAGCTGCCGTTCAACAGCCCGGCCGCCTTCGGGATCTACGACTACGCCTGCCGGGCGCGGGCCGAGCGCATCCGTCGACCGACCGACGATCTGCTCACCCTGCTCGCCACGGTGGAGATCGACGGCGAGCGACTGAGCGAGGTCGACTACGCCCGGTTCTTCCAGTTGATGATCTTCGCGGGCAACGAGACGACCCGATCCTCGATGGCCCACCTCGCGGTGCATGCCGTCGAGCACGCCGAGCAGTTCGTCCGGGTAGCCGCCGACCCTTCGCTCGTCGACGGCGCCGTCGAAGAGGTGATCCGCTTGTCGTCGCCGATCCTCTACTTCCGCCGCACCGCCACCGTCGACACCGTGCTGTCGGGAACACCGATCGCCGCCGGAGAGAAGGTGGTCATGTGGTACGCGTCAGCGAACTTCGACGAGACCGTCTTCCCCGATCCGCTGCGCTTCGACGTGGCCCGCCCGAAGGCGCCGCCGCAGGTGGCCTTCGGTGGGGGCGGTGTGCACTTCTGTCTCGGCGCATCGCTCGCCCGACTCGAGCTCGCGGTCCTGCTCGAAGCGATGCTCGATCGCGGTCTGCGCCTCGAGCTGCTGGAGCCGCCGACCTACGTCCGCTCGAACTTCGTCAACGGCATCTCGTCGCTCCCGGTGCGGGTGAAGGCCCGTTGATGACCGGGCAACTCGCCCCGCGCGGCGAAGCGGACGTCGCCCAGATCCTCGACCGCCGGAGCCTCGACCGCCGGAGCCTCGACCGCCAGATCCTCGACCGCCAGATCCTCGACCAATGGAGCGCCCGATGAACCCCTGGGATCTCACGCCCGACCAGCGCGCACTGCAGGCGAGCGCCCGCGAACTGGCCCGCACGGTGATCGCCCCGCGGGCCGCCGACGTCGACCGTGACGAGCAGTACCCGTGGGACAACGTCGCTGCCCTGCGCGACGCCGGGTTCACGGGCATGACCGTGCCGACCGAGCTCGGCGGGCCGGGCCACAGCTTCCTCGACGC
>JAYUAM010000472.1:0-1667 GCA_043741295.1 Acidimicrobiia bacterium | reverse complement strand
GCACCGTGACGCGCGAGACGCCGTAGGCCGCGGAGAGGTCGGCCTCCGACGGCAACAGCCGACCGGCCACGAACTCACCGACCGACACGCGCTGGCGGAGGGCGTCGGCGATCTCGCGGTACCGGATGCTGCGCGCCGCCGCCGGGCGGGTTCGGGAGCCGGCCACGACCGGGCCCTACCCGGCCGCGTGGGCGAGCGCGGGGAACTTCTTGTCGATGATCGAGCCAAGCTTGTCGGCGTGGGCATCGAGCCAGTCGGCGAGCTCGCTGTAGGTGACGCACTGCACCTCAGGCTTGGCGCACGACTTGACCATGAACTGCTCGACGGCGTTGTTGTAGGCGTCGCTGTCGGAATGGGTGAAGTGGTTCGAGATCTCGATCGGTGCCCGGCTGCCGTAGTAGGTGTGGTCGAAGGCGGCGAGGTAGCCCTGCAGCACGTCGGCCGAGACCTCCTTGGCCTTGTCGGCCGGGAGCACCTTCTGGGCCGCCGATCCACCGAACGCGGTGGACAAGGAGAAGTCGACGGTGATGGCGAGGTGGTCGAGCCCGGGAATGGCCACCGCCGGGAACCCGAACGCCCACAGGCCCTTGCGCTGGCGCGGCCAGTCGTCGAGGCCCTTGGTGTTGCTCGCGTCGTAGCGATACCCGCGTGCGGCGAGCACGGGATAGAGCGCGTCGAGGTTGCCCTCCAGACACGGTGTGCGCGAGCCGGCGACCTCGATCGGGTTGTACGGCGCGCCGACCGCCGGGTCGAGGTGGTTGTTGGCGTCGACGTTGCCGACGAGGTTCTCCACGGCATTGAGCTCGGCCGCCCAGTCCGCCGCTTTCCAGGTGCTCACCCCGCTCGCCCCGCACCAGTGCCCGCCGTAGTGGTTGCCGAGCTCGTTGCCTTTCGCCTGCGTCGCCCGTAACCCGGCGACGGCCGTCTGGAGGAAGGCGTTGTCTGGTTGACCGGAGCGGTTCGGGACGAAGCCGATGGCCGACGACCCCGCGGCGTGTCCGGGCCCCTGATAGCTCTTCGTGACGTCGTGGCCGAGGAGGTAGACCGCGGACAGGAAGAAGCTGAGATGCGCCGGTGACCGGGCGGCCACCGATTCCCAGCGGGCGAGCAGATCGGGGTCGACCGCGCCGTCGAAGCTGACCAGGACGAACTGCGGCGGCCGGCCGCCATCGAACGTGCCCCCGGCGGGCAACGCGGGGAGAGCGACGCGCCCGGCCGGGGCCGGCGGCTCGCTGCCCGTCGTCGACGGCGCGCCGGCCTTCGTGGTGACCGAGTTCGTCGTCGACACGGATGCGTCGGCTGTCGCCGCAGTGACGGTGGAGGCGGCTGGCCGAACAGCCGGACTGTCCGCGGATGACGTCGACGCAGCCGGCCGCCGGCCGATGAGCGCGACGACGAGGAGCACCACGGTGAGCACGGCGACGGCAGCGACCCGTTCTCGCACGGGGCTCCGGCGCGGCAACGGCATGGGAACGACTGGACCTCCGCTGGGGGACGCGGCCACGGTAGTTCGCAGGCGGCGGCCGGCATCGGCATGCCCGGCGGGTCACGCCCGCCGAGAACGGCCGTCAACTTGTCTGATACTTGTCTACCCGCGGTAGCATCACGGTCGTCATCCGCACCACGAGCACCCGCCAGGGGGTCCCGCCATGGCCGTTTCCGCCGGC
>JAYUAM010000471.1:0-1667 GCA_043741295.1 Acidimicrobiia bacterium | reverse complement strand
AAAGGTGGCGGCCGGCTACAGCGTGACCGTCAACCAATCGGGCCCGCCGGTCGTCGAGATGACCTTCACCGGACCGACGACGTACCACTGCGTCGTGTCTGTGGTGGGCGGCGTGGTGGACAACGTGTGCGATTGACGGGCCGGCGGGGCCCTCGCGCGACTCGGTCTAGGCTGCTGCGTCTACATGGATGGGTCGCTCGTGGCCCACTCCACCCCGATGGCAAGTTAGGAGCTCGTTATGAGCGGTTTCATGGACAAGGCGAAGGAAGCCCTGGAAGACGTCAAGGACAAGGCCGAGGGCCTGGTCGACAAGGCCAAAGAAGCTCTGCCCGACGGCATGAAGGAGAAGGCTGGGGGCATGTTCGACAAGGCCAAGGACGCCGTCGAGAAGGTCATCCCGGGCGATTCCGACGGCGACGGCAAGTAGTCCTCGTCCGACCTGCACACGGCGCACGGCGGCTCGGTCTCGCACCGGCCCCGTGCGCCGTTGCGCGTCTCCGGTCGGTTCAGATGGCCGGAGTCAGCTGGCCGGCGACGCCCAGCCGTCAGCTCGGATCGCGGGGCCGTCGGCGTCGATCGGTCGGCCGGCCCAGCGCAGGCTGCCGGGCGTGGCCGAGAAGCGGGCGACGAGGCCCTGCATCGCCACGCCGTCGAGTTCCGCGACGATGCCCCGCGCCACCACGTGGGGATCGATGTCCATCTCCGGGATGGTGAGCACCGGGGCCACCGCCGCCTCGGCCTTCTCGAAGGCGGCGACGACCTCGTCGCCCGTCCGAGCCGCTATCCAGTCGCGCACGAGACGGTCGCAGGCATCGCGATGCTCGACACGACTGGCGAACGTGGCGAAGCGCGGATCGTCGCCGGCGCCGACGAGCTGCATCACGCGCCGGGCGACGCTGTCGCTGGAGGACGACACGACGAGATGGCGGCCATCGGCCGAGGTGAACACGCCGCGCGGCACCGTGTAGGGGATCGCCGATCCGGCGCGCGGCTGCACGTAACCGAGCTTGCGCCAGGCGCCGACGAGCGGGCCCATGAGGTGGAACATCGACTCGATGAGGTTGACGTCGACCACCTGCCCGATGCCGGCGTGCAACGCGACCATCGTCGCGAACGCGGCGACGAGCGCGGTGACCTCGTCGGTGAGTGCGATCGGCGGGATCATCGGGTCGCCGCCGACCTCGCCGTTGATCGACGCGTAGCCCATCATCGCTTCGGCGATCGAGGCGAACCCGGGTCGGTTGGCGTACGGTCCGTCCTGGCCGAAGCCGGTCACGCGCACGACGACGAGGTTCGGGTTGATCGCCCACAGCGTGTCGGGCGACAGCCCGAGCCGTTCGAGGGTGCCGGGCCGGAAGTTCTCGATGAGCACGTGGGCGTCGGCCACGAGGTCGAGCAGCACCTGGCGGTCGGCGTCGTCCTTCAGGTCGAGCGCGATCGTGCGCTTGTTCCGGTTCGTGTACTTCCACCACAGCGAGACACCGTCGTCGGGATCGCTCCAGCCGACGTTGCGCCACGTGTCGCCCGTGGGCCGTTCGACCTTGATCACGTCGGCGCCGAAGTCGGCGAGGTAGCGGGCGCACGTCGGGCCGGCGAGCACCGTTGCCAGGTCGAGCACGCGGACGTCGGCCAATGGACCGGGACCGGTTCGCGCGCCGGGCATCGCG